>JAGLNZ010000505.1 GCA_023139225.1 Desulfobacula sp.
TAAAACCGGGCGGTGTTATTTTTATAAACAGCTCTCTTATTCCCACCCGGAGTGAAAGAGATGATATTACAGAACTCATTGTTCCGGCCAATGACATTGCCATAAAAGCAGGCAGTATCAGAGCCGCCAATATTGTTGCGTTAAGCGCGTTTGCTGCAAAAGCAAAAATTGTTGATTTACAGCTTTTGAAAAACTGTGTTAAAGAGGAGTTTGCAGCTAAGGCAAAAATTATTCCTTTGAACATGAAAGCATTTGACGAGGGCGTGAATATCGCAAATAACAGTTAAGGCTAACCATATTAACATAAAAGGGGGCAGTATGATCAGAATAGAAATATCTCTTTTTCTTAAAAATGCACCTGGCGAACTTGCAAAATTAACTGAACTTTTAGCCGGGATCAATATTAATATTGATGCCATCACCATCCAGGATGCATCCGCCTATGTCCAGAATCTGTTTGAGGCCAGGGGCAAATCCTTAAAAAGGCTTGCATCTTCTGCATCCTACAGCTCCATGAGAAGAGACTCTGCTCAGTTTGCCCTGATACGGCTCATTGTTGACCAGCCGGAAAAAGCCATAGATCTTTTAAAAGAGAACGATTATCTTTTTGATTCAAAAGAAGTCGTTGTTATTGATATTACAAACAAACCCGGTGAATTTACAAAAATCACCAAAAAATTCGGTGAAGAACAGATTAATATTAATTATGTTTACGGGTCTGTGTCTGACTCTGACGGCAAATGCCTGTTTGTATTCTGTCCCGAGGATGTCAAATCAGCCGCAAGTATTTTTAAAGACGGGTATTAGCCTTTCAGCTTCTTATTAATCACCAAAAAGCAGCCATTTTAAGCAAATGGCTGCTTTTTTTCTCAAGGTTTTCTCTTGTCTTTAAGAATTTGGTTTGAAATAACAATTCTCTGGATCTCGCTTGTGCCTTCATAAATGGTAAACACCCTTGCATCCCGATAGAATCTTTCAACATCATAATCTTTGGTAAATCCGTATCCGCCATGTATTTGAATAGCCCTTGCCGTGATTTCATTCACCATTTCAGATGCAAACAGTTTGGCAATGGAAGCTTCCCTGGTATAGGGCTCTCCCCTGTCTTTCGTGGATGCCGCTGAAAAAATCAATTGTTTGGCCGCCTCAATCTGGGTGGCCATATCTGCAATCTGGAACCGTATGGCCTGGTGTTTTGAAATGGCCGCACCAAATTGTTTTCTCTTTTTTGCATATTTTACGGCAGCATTAAAGGCGGCCATTGCAACACCGTATGACTGGGCAGCAATACCGATTCTGCCACTGTCCAGACCTGACATGGCAATTTTAAAGCCATCCCCTTCTTTGCCGACTATACTTGAAGCAGGAACAGCACAGTTTTCCAAAATCAAATCGGTTGTATCAGATGCTCTAAGCCCCATTTTATCTTCCAGACGTCCCACTATTAGGCCTGGCGTTCCCTTGGGGATTACAAAGCAGCTGATCCCCTTATGCCCTATGCTCTCATCGGTTTTTGCAGTTACCAGAACTACTTTTGAATTTTTCCCCGTCGTAATAAATCGTTTGGTTCCGTTTATTATATACTGGTCACCATCCCTTACCGCAGTCGTCTGCTGGCTGACCGGGTCAGATCCGGCATCGGGCTCTGTCAGGCCGAATGCCCCAATTATTTCACCGGAAGCAAGCGGAACCAGGAACTCCTGTTTTTGTTCTTCTGTCCCAAATTTATAAAGAGTTTCACACACAATTGAATTTTGAACCGACATAACAACAGAGGTTGATGCGCATGAATAAGCAATCTCCGATAATGCCAATACATAGGAGATCGCATCCGCAGACTCACCGCCATATTCTTCGGGAATCATCATCCCCATTAATCCGAGTTCACCCATCTGCCTGAAATTTTCTGTGGGGAATTCCTTGGTTTTATCCCTTTCTGATGCGGTTGCTGCAACGACTTTCCGGGAAAATTCCCTGACCATATTTTGAATCATCAATTGTTCATCAGTAAGCTTAAATAACATGATTTATCCCTCCCCTCTTTATTTCCCCTGAAACACTATGGTGCATACACCACAACAATAAGTTCTGCATCTTTCTTGCCGATATTTCGCAAGTCATGTTTAACACCGGAATTAAAGTGGAGTGAATCCCCTTTTTTCAGTTTATTGACATGATCACCGACCTGAACCTCCACCTTGCCTTCAAGAACATAAACAAACTCCTCGCCCTCGTGTTGAAACCCTACGCCATCATGACTTTTTTGGGATTCAACCACGATCCTGAAGGCTTTAAGATGTTTATTCTCAGCATGGGGTGTCAAAGGTGTATAGGCATAGTTATCCGTCCGCTTGGTATAGGCTTTGGATCTTTCTTCGATGGTATCATCCTGCTCTTTTAATAAAAAACTTGAATCAATATGAAGGGTTCTTGAAATTTGTAAAAGCGTTCCAACCGAGGGCCTTTGATCTCCTGCCTCAATTTTTTTTATAAATTCTTTTGACAGCCCTGTTTCATTGGCCATTGTATCCAAACTGATTTTTTTAGCCAGCCTGGCCCGCCTTATCCTCTTGCCAATGGGTGTGATTCCTTTCTTTTTAGCCATTTTATCTCCGATTATTTGATTTAATAAACAAAATAGATATTGACTGAGCGCTCGTTCAGCAACCTGGCGCTAAAAAACCGCTCAGCCTTTTCTTTATCGAAAAAAATTAATTGATTACTTCAATCCAATTTTCCTGGTCTTCGGCTTTTCCGTATTGTATGTCGGTTAATGCATTATAAAACTTCATTGATGTTTCACCAGGCGTTCCGTCACCTATGGAAATATTCCTTTCGCCATACCTTATTTCACCGACAGGAGAAATAACGGCAGCAGTTCCGGACCCGAACACTTCCAGCAGTTTTCCGTCTTCATGGGCTTTAAACACTTCGTCAATACTGATTTTTCTTTCCAGGATGTTCATGCCCCATTTTTTTGCAAGACTGATGACTGAATACCTTGTAATACCCGGCAGGATACTTCCGGTCAGGTTGGGTGTCACCAACTTATCACCCATGAGAAAAAAGATATTCATGGCACCGACTTCTTCTATAT
>JAGLNZ010000506.1 GCA_023139225.1 Desulfobacula sp.
AGCACCTGGGCATAGCCATCCTTTTTTGCTTTTTCCGATGCAATCAGACTTGCTGCATAATTACCAGCCGTCTTAAATTCACCCACGCCGCCTCTGACGGCCCTGACATGATCCTTTGAAACCCAGATCTTAACCGGATTAAGACCTTCGGCATAATATGCACCCACAGAAGAAAGAATAATGTAAAATTTATATGTAAAGGATGCCCTTACCCCTAAAAACGGATCTATTGCAATAATCGTCGGCCTTATATACAAAGAAGTTCCAATGGTTTCAGGAATCCATTTTTCTTCCAGCCTGATCAATTGTTTCATGGCATCCATGACAAAATCAATATCAAAAGGCGGGATGCACATTCCTTTCGCAGACCGGTTCATTCTTTCAAAATTGTCCCTGGCCCTGAAAAGACAGATTTTTTTATCAGGTGTTTTATATGCTTTTAAACCCTCAAAAATGGCTTGACCATAATGAAAAACCATGGCAGCAGGGGAAACTGAAAAATCAGCATAGGGCATTATTTGTGGGTCATGCCACCCTTTATCCTCTGAATAATCCATGACAAACATATGATCTGTAAACACCTGGCCGAATCCCAAATCAGAATCTTTTGGCCGTGTTCTGTTCGTCTGGGCCAAGGTGACTTTAATTTCCATTACTTCCTCCATAAGTTTAATTAGAATTAACTTTGTTTACTTAAACTATATGAGCGCCAAATTTATTCTTTGTCAAGATAATTTTTTATCTCTTTATATTGACTGACTCATTTTTTTTAAGCTACTATATTAAATTATTTATTCGCTTAAGACAAAGGAAAAAAGAATGGATATAAAATATCATTTTGAAACAGCATGGAAGCATTGCATCGGCAATATTGTACCTTTAATTATTTTAACCCTTGTGGTCGCTGCTGTCAGTATTGTTTCCATTGGCATTCTGGCACCTGTCGCATTTGCAGGATATACCCATTCTCTTTTTCAATTATTAAAAACCAATCGGGAGCCCAAGGCCCAGGACGTTTTTTCACAACTCAAATTATTTTTACCCTTATTCATTTTCGGCCTTGTCATCTTTATTATTGCTATTATTGGATTCACTTTGTTTGTTATTCCCGGCATTTTATTCACAATTATTATTGGTTACACATGCCTCTATATGATCCCGATAATGGTGGATAAAAAGTATGGGCTTATGGATGCCATTAAAAAAAGTATCTCCATAGTCACAAGCTCTCATGTTACCGACCATATCATCGTCTTTGTTATTTTCTGTGCGCTGACCACAATCGGCGGATCATCCTTTATTGGTTTTTTATTTCTCCAGCCCTTTGCAACCTTGTTCCTTTTGTCTGTATATGAAAAAATAAAATAAAAATCTCTTTTATGAATATAAAAGAATCCGTGATTGACAGTCACGCACATTGCGGCATCCAGGACAAAAGTTTTAATCAGTCTTTTGAAGCATATTTTTCATATGTTGAAAGAACACAGATTAAACAGGTTGTCATGTTTCCGCCTGTAATGGAAATATATAACCGGTACGATTTTCAATTTAAAGATACCATCCTCTGGCAGGAAAAAAGGAAAAAGGCCAATGAGTATCTTTTAGAAATCGGGAATAAAGAACTTTTAGTCATACCCTACTTTTTTATCTGGAATGATTTTCAAATCCAACAACTGACCCATAAACACAAAGGTATAAAATGGCACCGGCACTTTGATGAACCTGTATACAACTATAATTCCTTCGAATGCAGAAATGCCATTGTTGAAATAAAAAAGCGGAACATGCCGGTTGTCCTTGAAGAGGAGTTAAAAAATACCATTTTGTTTATTAAGCACCTTGCACCCGGAGTAAGGGTAATCATACCCCATCTGGGGGGACTGAACGGCGGCTACACAGCCATAAAAAATCATGGCCTGTGGGATAACCCAAATGTCTATGCGGATACGGCGCTTGCTTCATCCTTTGAAATATCGGATTATATTGAAAATTTTGGCCATGATCGAATCATGTTTGGATCAGACTTTCCTTTTGGAGATCCTGAATCAGAATTAAATAAAATTTACAGATTGAATGTAACCGACAATATAAAAAAAGCCCTGGTTTTCGACAATATTACCAATCTGCTTTCAGTCAGCAACCTGTGACCCCAAGGAGAATCCATGCAGCAATCTGTCATAAAAAACTATGAATTTGAAACCGGCATATACCGGCCGCCCAGTGAAGGCGGCAGTGCCTCCCTTCTTTTACGGATGACCCGCAACTGCCCCTGGAACCATTGTACGTTCTGCGCCATGTATAAATCGGAAAAATTTGAACTGCGAAACCCCAAGGACATCATACAGGATATTAATGTCATGCATGACATATATCTGCAGCTAAAAGAAATTTCTTTAAACCAGGGCCGGGAAGGTATGTTTACGAATGAAACTTTTTCGCAATTTCTAAAAAAAGAGCCGAATCTCTATTTCCACCAGGGTATTTCCATGCTTCTCAACTGGCTGGCTGTTGGAGGCAAAACCGTTTTTTTACAGGATGCCGACAGCCTGATCATGAAAACGGATCATATGATTCAGGTACTGCAACATCTGAAGACAACCTTTCCTGCAATTGAGCGAATCACTTCCTATGGCCGGTCCAGGACCATTGTAAGAAAACCTGTGCCTGATCTTGAAAAAATTCGCAGGGCCGGTCTTGACAGGCTTCACATCGGGCTTGAAACAGGAGATGCCGCCCTGCTTAAGAAAATCAAAAAAGGCTCCACACCGGAAGACCACGTTAAAGGCGGCCAAAAGGCCATGAATGC
>JAGLNZ010000507.1 GCA_023139225.1 Desulfobacula sp.
ATCAGCCACAATGACGTCTTAATAAAAATTATTAAAACTGCCATTTGCGGGACTGATGTCCACATTTATAACTGGGATAAATGGTCACAGCAAACTATTCCCGTTCCCATGCACGTCGGCCATGAATTTGTGGGAACAATTGAAAAAACAGGTTCCCATGTGGTTGATTTTAAACCCGGCGATCTGGTTTCAGGAGAAGGCCATCTTGTGTGCGGCCATTGCAGGAATTGCCTGGCCGGGCGGCGGCATTTATGCATGAATACAAAAGGGGTTGGTGTAAACAGACCCGGGGCCTATGCCGAATATCTTGCCATACCGGTAACCAATGTCTGGTATTGCAACAAGAACATCCCCCTGGATGTGATTGCGTGTTTTGATCCCCTTGGAAATGCGACCCATACGGCTCTTTCCTTTGATGTCCTGGGAGAAGATGTCCTGATAACAGGTGCCGGCCCCATAGGTTGCATGGCCGCCGCCATTGCAAAACATGCCGGGGCAAGATTTGTGGTGGTGACCGATGTCAATCCCTACAGGCTTAATCTTGCCAAAAAGGCGGGAGCCACCTTAACCATTGATGTGACTAAGCAGAGTATTGAACAGGCACAAAAAGACCTTGGCATGAAAGAAGGGTTTGATGTGGCCATGGAGATGTCAGGCAACCCTGCTGCCTTAAAGTCAATCCTTGATAACATGTGTCATGGCGGGAAAATTGCTCTTCTGGGGATCATGCCCGAAAATACCGAAATTGACTGGAACAAAGTTGTATTTAACATGCTGACGATCAAGGGTATTTATGGCAGAGAAATGTATGAAACCTGGTATAAGATGAGCAGCATGATTCAAACCGGGCTTGATATTTCACCTTTAATCACCCATAGATTTCATTACACCCAATTTGAAAAAGGATTTGAGGTAATGCGGTCGGGTCAATCGGGAAAAGTCATACTTGACTGGGATTAACCGCAAATGATTAATGACTGACTATTCACTTTAATAATAGTTAATTTTTTTTACGGAGCAAACGAAAAAATGTCCACCGACAAACTTGATATATCCTTATCAAAGGAATTAGAAGCATTAAAACAAGAAGGAAGAACCAAATCCCGGGAAAGAATTATTGAACAATACATCCCGCCAAAGGGTGAATTCGGGCCCCGGTATAAAATGGTCGGAAGTGATCATGAGTTTATCCGGCTCAATTCCAATTCTTATTTATCCCTTTCCAATCATCCAAAGCTTATCGCTGCAGCGGACAAGGCAACCCACAAATTCGGCGTTGGTCCGGGTGCGGTCAGGTTTATTGATGGAACCTTTATCCACCATGACAAGCTTGAAAAAAGAGTGGCAATATTTACAGATAAACCTGCTGCCAAAATTTTCAACTCTGCATACACCTCAAACTGCGGGCTTGCCTTAAGTCTTTCCAATAAAAAAACCCATTGGATCGGGGACCAGCTTAACCATAACAGCATTATCAGGGCCATGAGAATCAGCAATATACCCAGGGAAAACAAGGGTATTTTCAAGCATAATGATATGGCTGACCTGAAACGCTGTCTTGACGAAGTTCGCCCCGGCATCGAACGTGTTGTGGTTATATTTGACGGAATCTTCAGTATGCGCGGAGACTATGCGCCCATTGATGAAATCAATAAAATCTGCAAAGCATACGATTCACAATTCAAGGATGGTGTCATAACGGTTGTGGATGATTCACACGGGTTGGGTGCCTACGGTGATACCGGGCGCGGCACTTCTGATTTTTGCAATGCATCACCTGATATCATCATCGGAACTTTTGGAAAAGCCTTTGGGGTAAATGGCGGATTTATTGCAGCAAGCAAAACCATTATCGAATCTGTCCGGCAAAAAGCAGACACTTATATTTATACAAACCCCTTAAGTGTTGCAGACTGTGCAGCTGCTATTAAGGCCATTGATATTTGTGACAGTAATGAGGGCCTTGACCTGCTGAAAAACTTAAAAGTCAGAACCGCCCAGTTCCGGCAGGGACTCCAACGTCTTGGGAAAGAATCAATTCCAGGTCCCCACCCGGTTGTTCCTTTAATGGTGAGAGACACCCCAAAAACCCATGATCTTGTAAAATATTTATTTGATCATGGTGTGCTGGTAGTCGGATTGACCTTTCCCGTTGTACCTAAAGGGGATGAAACCATCAGATTTCAGATTAATGCCTGCCACACATCTGCCGATATAGAATATGTTATTGAATTATTAAATAAATTTGAATAGAATACATAAGAATGGAGTTCCAAAACTTTGCCTGGCAATGATAACAAAGAGGTATAATGAACATGCAAAGCATTCTTGAGAATAAAAAAGTTCTTTTGGTCGATGATGAACCGGATATTCTGGAAACCCTTGAAGAGCTGCTATACATGTGTTCGGTTGATACCGCCTCGACCTTTGACGAGGCCGTTGATTTTTTAAAGAACAATACCTATGATGTCGCTGTCCTGGACATCATGGGTGTTAAAGGTTATGACCTTTTGAGGGTCACAAATAAAATCGATATTCCTTCTCTTATGCTGACAGCCCACGCTCTTACCCCGGATAATTTAAAGCAGTCCATTGAACAGGGTGCGGATGCTTATGTCCCCAAAGACAAGCTTGTGGATATTTCTCTGTATATTGCCGATGTTTTGACAGCAAGGAAAGAAGGTAAAACAGCCCATGTTACATGGTTCTCACTGCTTAAGCCTATGTTTGACAAACTATTTGGTGAAGGCTGGAGGAAAAAGGACAGGGATTTCTGGGATGAATTTGATGAAAAGCAGATGTCATCAAGGGATGACATCCAAAAAATGGAATAGCTTTACAATGGAATTATTACGGTAAATTCAGCTCCTTTACCATCATCGGAATTCAAAGTAAGCCGCCCTCCCATATCTTTTAACAATACCATTACCCCGGCAAGCCCCAGGCCATGACTTCTAATGGCGCTCTCAATGGATGATCCCGTGGTAAAATATGTTTGAAAAATTTTTTTATGCTCTGCCGGAGGGATGCCCCGTCCGTCATCTTTCACTTTTAAAATCAGCTGATTTTCTTCAATTCCGCCTGAAATCCTTACATAAGAAGATCGATATTTAAATGCATTAGTGACAAGGTTTCTTAAAATCTGTTTCACCTTAGCCTCATCAAGATGAACTATTGTTTTCCAGACTTTGGGAGCAAAAGACAATCTGGCGACAGTGACCTGAAGTGCCTGGCCAAGCTCATCATAGTTTCTGGTTTTTCGAACCACCTCTGCCACACCGGGATCAGAAAGATCAAATATTTCAATTAACACGGATGTTACAAGGGCTGAGATGGGAAAATCACAGGTAATCATTACTCCTTCTCTGGATCTTCCAAGCTCCAGCACATCATTCACAAGCCTTTGGGTGGTCAATGTGTTTCTTATGATTCTTTTTAATACTTTTATCTGTTTGTCAGTAAGAGGACCATAGGAATCCTGTCTATTCAGAAGTGATTTTGCCCCGGCATCTATTACTGAGATGGGAACCTTTAGATCATGAATAAGAATTTCTGTCTTAATGATGGTGTCCGGCATTTTTTACTTCAACCTTTTAAAATCCTTGCAATTTTGATCAATGATTTTATATATTGTAACCGCTTATTACAAATTAACTGCACGTTGGCAAAGAACATTTCATGATTTTTTAAATCATAATTTGTTATACGAGGATCAATCAATCTTGTAAAGTCTTTTGGGGTTAAATTTATGACGAACAATCAGGATTATATTGCGCAACTTGAAAACAAGATAAAAAAATTAGAAGAAAACAATAAAACGCTTAATAATATTATTTTTAAAGCCCCTATTCCCATATTCGTTGTGGATAAGGACCATACAATCACTCATTTTAATCAGGCACTTGAAGAACTGTCAGGATTGTCTGCCAAAGACATGATCGGCACAAAGGATCAGTGGAAAGCTTTTTATTCGACGCAACGGCCGGTCATGGCGGATCTTATCATTGAAAGATCTTCGGATGCCGAAATTGTTGAACACTATGGCCTGAAATACAACCGGTCATCCAAAAATAAAAAAAGATTTGCAGCCACCGACTTTTTCCAAGATTTGGGTAAACAAGGAAAATGGCTTTTTTTTACAGCCGCAACATTCAAGGATAATCAGGGTAATATTGCCGGTGCGGTTGAAACTCTCCAGGATGTCACTGAAGAAAAAATTGCCGAAAGAAAAACAAGGGAGCTTCACCGAATCTATCAAAAAATCCTGGAATTTATCCCTTATCCCATTATTGTTTATGATTACAATGGATTGGTTACTTATGTAAATCCTTCCTTTTCAACAACCTTTGGCTGGCCCCTCAAAGAGCTTGCGGGCAAACCGATTCCATTTGTACCCAAGGAACTTGAAGCTGAAACCGATTATATGCTGGACAAATTCAAAGAGGACAAGGCGCTTACCCGCTACGAGACCCAGCGCCTGACAAGGGATGGCAAAGTCCTTGATGTAATTTTGTGGGCAGCATCCCATGCAAAATTTAAAACCGGTTTAACGGAAAACTTTGTTATTTTAAGGGACATTACCGAAGAAAAAAGGCTTGAAGCAAACAATAAAACCATTATGAGAATCAGTGCTGTTCTCCCGGAATACCCCGAACTTGAAGATTTGATGACCTATATTTCAAAAGAGGTCAAAACACTTTTAAACACCGAAGGCGCCCTGGTTCTTTTATATGATGAAATCAAGGAAGAATTGTTTTTCACAGGCGGATACTATGATGATTCAGATACTCAAAAAAGAGCAAAGAAATTCCGATTTCCTGTTGATTCGGTCCTGGCAGGAGAAATTATAAAAACAGGTGAGTATGCACTGGTCAATGATACTGAAAAACTAATTAAAAAATATCCTGGAAGAGATGAAAAACTGGGATATAAAACAAAAAGCCTTCTGGAAGTGCCGATCATAAACGAAGACAGAATTATAGGGGTTCTTTGTGCCATTAACAAAAGACAGAACCTGTTTGATTATAATGACATGGAACTGATGACAATGATTGCAGGAACCTGTGCCATCTCCATTGAAAACGCAAGATTTTCGGAAGCTGTAAGAGAGGCTTACAGGGATGTAGCCTCCATGAACCGGGCCAAGGGAAAGGCCATTAATCACCTCTCCCATGAGCTGAAGACACCGGTTGCCGTCCTTACCGGTTCCCTGCAGATCTTAAAGAAAAAACTTGAGTCTGTGACAGGTGTTAAAGTAGATGCCACATTAAACAGGGTTGAGAGAAATCTGAACAGGGTTGTTGATATCCAGGATGAAGTAGCGGATATCATGGAAGACAAAACCTATTCCGCCCAGAAGCTGTTATTGAAAATGTTTGAAGCCTGCCAGGATGAGCTTGAAACAATTATCCAGCTGAACCTTACTTCCGAGGATCTCGAAAATTCAGTCAGCAAATTGATTGATGAAAAATTCGGTCCCAGGTCCATTACCCATAGGTCTATTGATTTTTCTGATTTTTTTAACAATCTGTATACCTCCTTAAAATCTGAATTTGAATTCAGGCATATTGATATCCAATTTTCCATTGATAAGGATTTGCCACACCTTCTTTTGCCTGAAGAAATACTCAATAAAATGATTGGCGGGCTTATTAAGAATGCAATTGAAAACACGCCTGACAACAGCAAAATTAATATTTCCATCACAAAAAAAGATTCCGGCATTATTTTTAAAATTCATGACTTTGGTGTGGGGATTGAAAAGGATGCCCAAAAAAGAATCTTTGAAGGTTTTTTCACCACCCAGGAGACATTATTGTATTCAACCAAAAAACCGTTTGCTTTTAATGCCGGAGGAAAAGGTGCGGATTTATTGAGAATGAAGATATTTTCAGACCGGCTGGGCTTTACCCTTTCCATGACGTCTGAACATTGTCATTTTTTAGCTGAAAATAAAGAATATGCCTGTCCGGGTGATACTAAAAAATGTGAGTTCTGCAGGGAGCTCAATGATTGCCTGAATTCCGGACACACGATATTTACGGTATTTTTCCCTTATCAAAAAAAATAAAAATGGTTTTTACTTCTTATTTTCATATTCTTTATTCAGCATTAGGGTTTACTACCTGAGAAAAATCGAATAGGGTTTGATTTTTGAACAACCGTTTTTAGGTGAACAATTCTTATTGATATAAGTCGGTTAATTGGCATGATCACATACGCGGCAAAAAAAATTTATAATAAGTTTAAATCGTTTGAAATCCGTTATAAATTTATTGTCATTTTTTTCATTATTTTTTTTATGGCAATGCTGTTTTTCAGCCTTTTTATTTATATATTTATAAAAAATAATATCCAAAAAAATATTGAGAATGAACTCAATAATACAACACAGATGATTCTCAATATGGTAAAAACATCCGCTACTATTTCTATTAAAAATCACTTGCGGGCGATTGCAGAAAAAAATAAAGAAATTATTCGAAGCCTCTACCAATTGACCTTAGAGGGAAAAATGACGGTTGCGGAAGCGAAAAAGCAAAGTGCGACAATCATTTTAAGTCAGACCATTGGGATATCAGGATATGTGTATTGCCTGGACAGCGCTGGAACAGTGGTTGTCCATCCCCAATCCGGCCTTATCAATTCTAATGTAGAACATTACAGATTTGTCTCCCGGCAGATAAAATCCAAAGAAGGTTATCTTGAATATGAATGGATAGATCCAAAAGAAGCCAAAGAAGGCTATCTTGAATATGAATGGAAAAATCCTGGAGAAACCAAGCTTCTTCCCAAAGCCCTTTATATGGTTTATTTTGAACCCTGGGACTGGATTATTTCTGCCAGCAGCTATCGAAATGAATTCTATAAGCTTATCAATGTGAAAGATTTTCAAAAAAGCGTGCTGTCCTTGAAATTTAGAGAAACCGGATATTCTTATGTGATCGACAGTACGGGAAAAGCTGTGATTCATCCAAAACTTCAAGGTGTTAATATTTTGAATGAAAAAGAACTTCCCAATCAATTTCTGAAAGATATGCTGAAAAGAAAAAAAGGAAAAATTACATATTTTTGGAAAAATCCAGATGAGTCCGTGGCCAGGAAAAAATTAGTGATGTTCAATTATATTCCTGAATATCAATGGATTGTTGCATCTTCTTGTTATTTCGATGAAATTTACAGTCCGCTTAAAACCGTTCGAAATTTTATTATAGGAATATCCTTTTCATTTTTAACATTGATGTTGTTTATCACTTTTAAAATCAGCTCCTCCATCACCAATCCGCTTCATGAAATGATGGCTCGTTTTGAGGTCGCATCCTTTGGAAATTTTTCAATGAGAATGAAAAGTGAATCCAATGATGAAGTGGGTCAGCTGGCTGTGTATTTTAATCGTTTTATGGTCGAACTTGAAAACTATAACAGAAAATTGCAGGCTCAAATTCAGGAACGAGTCGATGCACAGGAGGCACAAAGAGAAAGTCAGGAAAGATACTTCTTATTAATGGAGTCTGCTCCGGATCCCATTGTGACCTATGATATTAATGGTAATGCTGTTTATGTTAATCCTGCTTTTACAAAGGTTTTCGGATGGACTTCAGAGGAATGCATTACACACAAAATGGATCATTTTGTCCCTAAAGAAAACTGGATTGAGACAAAAGCCGGCCTCCATATACTTCTCTCGGGTAAGGCTGTTAATAATATCGAAACCCAAAGGTTTTCAAAGCACGGAGATATTGTCTACGTGAGTATCAGTGGCGCGCCCACAAGGGATAAAAACGGGCAAATATCCGGAACAATTATTGTGCTTAGAGATATTACCAAATCAAAACAACTGGAAAAGCAGTTGATGAAAGTCGGAGATAAAGAAAGGCAGGAGATTGGCCAGAATTTACATGATGATTTATGTCCGCACTTGATAGGGATTGCAGGCTTAGTAACTGTGCTAAAGGATGATCTTGATGCGGCGAATCAGGAAGGTCTTATTTTAGCGGATAAAATTGTCCATTTGATTGATGATGCAATTGGTAATACACGGATCCTTGCAAGGGGATTATGCCCGGTTCATTTTGTCTCCCATGGCCTGAGTGCTGCATTAGAAGAGTTAATACAATATTTTGAATATATTCGGGAAGTAAAATTTGATATTCAAGTAGATGATTCAATAGAATTTCATGATAATACGGTTGCGACCCATTTGTATTATATTGCCAGAGAGGCAGTAAATAACGCTATAAAGCATTCGGATGCCGATAAGATCACGCTTTTTATGCAAAAGGAAAACGGATCTGTTCATCTTTGTATCCAGGACAATGGCAAGGGGATGGATACTGTGATGAGAACACGTGGAATTGGCTTGCAGATTATGGCATATCGTGCAAAAATCATTGATAGCAGATTTGAAATTAATACAGATAAACATGGATCAAGTATTGACGTATATTTAGTAAATCCATTTACAATTGCTAAAGGAGAATCTGTGATTTAATGAATAATCCTTTGAATAAAACCCATAAAATTTTAATTGTGGATGATCACCCTATTTTTTGCCTTGGGATGGCGGAATTAATTAACAGAGAACCTGACCTTGTTGTCTGTGGAAGTGAAAGTACCGCGTCAGAAGCCTGGGATGCAATAAAAAAACATAAACCGGATCTGGTAATCGTGGATATCTCTTTAAAAGAAAGTAATGGAATAGATCTAGTAGAAGAAATCAAACAGGAGTATCCGGATCTGCCGGCTTTAGTGCTCTCCATGTATGATGAATCTCTATATGCCGAAAGGGCTTTGGTTTCAGGTGCGCGTGGTTACATCATGAAGCAGAAAGCTATCGAACAGGTGGTTGAAGCCTTGCGTAAGGTATTGGCCGGGGATGTCTATGCAAGTCAGAAAATTAAGGACAAAGTGTTTAACAGACTTGTATCTTCGGGCAAACAGGATGATAAATTTTCTTTGGACAAGTTAACGAACAGAGAGCTGGAAGTATTTCGACTCATCGGAGATGGCCTTGAATCAAAAGAAGTTGCAGAACGCCTTAATTTAAGTATTAAAACGGTGGGAACTCATCGTGAAAACATTAAAGAAAAATTTAATTTAAAACATTATACTGAGCTTGTAAAATTTGCCGTTCATTGGTCTCAAAAAATGAAAAAATGAAAATTTTCTAGGTTAAGAACCTAGGCCCCATCAGATTGTCAGCCCTATCAATACCCGTTATCAACCGATTGTATCAAGGCCTCCTCGTTGTTAAGAATTCAAGAACGCTATTATAAGGAGTAATGCTTAATGAACAGTCTTCACAACCTGACCTATTTTGACATCTATGAAAAAAATGCACGTTATAAAGGCTCGTCCTGTGCCATTCACTTTAAGGCAGAAGAC
>JAGLNZ010000508.1 GCA_023139225.1 Desulfobacula sp.
TGTTTGGTGCGGCCTCTGCACTCAATCTTGTACTGGTTCTCATCAACAGGCGATTAAGTCCGGATGAAATCGCTTATATCATAGAGGACACAACACCCTCCCTGATAATCTGCGACACTGAAATGGCGGATCAAGCTAAAACACTTACCCAATCATTTTCCTGTCTTAAACAATGTTATGTTGTTGACAAGGATGATACCGATTTTTCAAATCTGTATGACAATTCACCCCTTAAGATACCGGTACCCTGCCGCCCGGCTGATCCTTTTGTGATTATCCATACGGCAGCAGTACAGGGCAAACCCCGGGGAGCAGTTCTCGGGCAGGAAAATATTATCTTAGCCAATGAACAAATCATCCACGCATTTGGTCTTGATGATACCAAAACCTATTTAAATATTCTGCCATTATTTCATATTATGGGAATTAATTTAGGATTGGGAATGCTTCAGGCCGGTGGTAAAAATATAATAATAGAAAAATTTAACCCCGCAAAAACCTTAGAACTTATCCAGGAACAAAAAGTGAATCTTTTTGGTTCCTTCCCACCTATATTAGCAAACCTTTTAGACGCAATAGAAGATGGTAATTTTGACCTGTCAAGCCTTGAAATAGCAGCCGGGCTTGAAATGCCGGATACTGCAAAAAAATGGGAGACTGCAACGAGTTCCAAATTCTGGACCATGTACGGGCAGACTGAAACATCAGGCCTGATCACCTTTACCGAGTACTTTAAAAAAACCGGGTCAGCAGGTATTATTTCACCGCTTGCCAATATTAAAATTGCAGATGACTTTGATACTCTTTTATCTGTTGGTGAAACCGGAGAAATTCTTGTTAGAGGCCCACTGGTTTTCCAGGGGTATTGGAATGCCGATGAGCTGAATTCCAACACCTTCAGAAGCGGCTGGCACCATACCGGAGATCTTGGAATGATTGACGCTGACGGATTCTTGTTTTTTAAAGGCCGAAAAGCGGAAAAAGAACTCATCAAACCCGGTGGAGAGAATGTTTTTCCCGCTGAAGTGGAAAAAGCTATTCTTGAGCATGATGCCATCAAAGAAGTTTGTGTATTTGGCGTACCTGACCCAAAATTCGGCGAAGGTATAAAAGCGGTTTGTTCTCTGACCCCAGGGACTAACCTGACAAAGGATGATCTGATCAAATTTTGCGGATCACTAATTGCCGGGTACAAAAAACCAAGATATGTTGAATTTATTAACGAGTTGCCCAAGGCAGAAGACGGCACAATTGACCGTGAAAAAATAAAAGCGGAATATGCTTAGAAAACATTCCACTTTTTTTTAGGACACGGTTTTTGTCTTGACACTCCATAGTTGATTTACTATGGGTAATCTTTAGGGTTGCAACAGTCCCTAACGCTTTATCCGTCAATATAGGCAAGACATATAAATGAATAATTTAATGATAGGATAGGAGGTGAGTGTTGGTTTCAATCGTTTTTCATCAAGTAAAAAAACCATCTGACTTAAAGAATTTGGATTATATATGGCACATTTAAATATTTCAGACGTAACACTCTCTTTTGGCGGACTTAAAGCTCTTTCCAATGTAGATATGAAAATAGAGCCGGGTCTTATCACATCAATTATCGGTCCCAATGGTGCCGGTAAAACCAGTATGCTCAACTGCATATCAGGTTTTTACCACCCAACCCGCGGTGACATTTATTACAAGGACAAAAAACTGACCCATGCTTCCCCCCACCAGGTGTC
>JAGLNZ010000509.1 GCA_023139225.1 Desulfobacula sp.
CCCTTGGGCTTTCCTGTCGTGCCGGAAGTATAAATGATAAGCCCCGGATCAGAGGGGAGAACTGCTGAATCCGGGGCATCCGTTGCATGACAACGGAAAAACGACAATTGATCGTACGGTGTTTCCAAATCAATACTGACCAGGGTCATTTCCGGGTTTATCTGCGTCACAAGCCTGCCTTGTTCCGTTCCAGTTAAAACAAGAGCGGGTGCGGCATCTTCTAAGAAATACGATATTTCAGAGGCTTTAAAACCCGGATTCAACGGCACTGAAACAGCACCGATTTTCTGCAGGGCCAGATGTGCTGCAACAAAAATGACAGATTTTTCCATCAGCAGGATAACTCGGTCTTTCTTTTTTACCCCCACGCTTAAAAAATAGTTGGCCATCTGGTTGGTTTCTCGGTCCAGTTGTGTATATGTGAGTCGGGTTTCCAATACTCCTTTGCGATAAAATTGAATCGCATTTTTATCAGAAGATTGATGGCAGGAGTCTTTTATCAAGGATGTTAAGGTATCTGACTGCATTGATTTACTCCATTAGCTTTTAAAAAATTTATATGAAAGAACAAGCTAACCGTTTTGATTCTTTCATGCTTTGTTGTGTGGCGAAAATTTAAGATCCGCCACATGGCGGTTAGTTACGAGGATCAATCGGTGTCAATGTGTTCAAATTGAATATTTTTTCAAAATTGGCCGCAGCACCGATCACAATATCATCCCGCCGGGGCGGTCCCACAATTTGCAGCCCTACAGGTAATCCGGAACTGCTGAAACCGCAGGGGATGGATATACAGGGACATGCCGTGGTTGAAATCGCATATACGATGGTCAGCCAATCGATATAATTGTCAAAGGTTTTCCCTTCGAGTTCTTCCAAATACCGGGTTGATACATCAAAAGGCAGTGCTGCTGAAGTGGGACAAATCAGCACATCATACGTTTCAAAAAATTTCACAACAGAGTGATAAATCTGTGCTCTCATCAACTCGGCTTCCCCGATTTCATCCATGGAAAGATTCATCCCCTTTTCAATGTTCCATATCAGTTCGGGTTTGAACAATTCATAATGGCTTTTCAGCAAGGGCCCAAACCGCTGAGCAAGCATCGCTGCCCGCAGGGTATGAAAAGCGGGAATGGCATTTTTCAAGTCAGGGCATGCTGCCTGAACATTCATACCATTACCCAGGGTTTCAATAGTCTGTTTAAAAATGGCAGTCACCTCTTTTTCCACCCGTGTAATGCCCCCTAAATCAACACTATAGGCAATTTTAGAAGGTTTTGGGAATTGCTGTGCCACCTCGAAAAAAGAGTATGCAGGTTTTGGAAGCGACAAGGGGTCTCCCGGATGGTATCCGGTTTGGGCATCAATCATCAGGGCCACGTCTTTGACACACCGTCCCATGGGGCCCTCTATCCCCAGTGGATTAAAAACAACCGGACCGGGGCCTGAAGCAATACGACCCGGGCTGGGCCTGAATCCGACAACAGAACAGAAACTGGCAGGGGTTCTCAGGCTGCCTGCCAAATCATTTCCTGTTGCCAGCCAGATTTCTCCGGCAGCCAGGGCTGCTGCGGACCCGCCGGATGAGCCGCCAGCGGTCATGGTGGTATTCCATGGGTTGCGGGTTGCACCAAATAATTCGTTGAACGTGTTGCCGCCAGCACCAAATTCCGGTGTATTTGTCTTCCCAATCACAATGGCGCCATTTTTTTCCAACTTCTCAACCAGATAGTTTGAGTAGGTTGGCACATTGTCTTTAAAAATAGGGGATCCGTACGTTGTCTTGACACCTTTTACCTCGGTGAGGTCCTTAACAAGGATGGGAAGCCCGTATAAATAGTTGGGCGGCAGATCAGTTCCCTTCCTTGCTTGTAATAGTTTCGATTTTGCTCTGGCCCGCTCGATGCAAAGCGTGGGAACCGCATTAATCTTTCCGTCAACTTCCCGGATTCGTTCTTCGGCTATGTCAATCAACTCCAATGGTGAAATTTTATTTTGTTTTAAAAGAGATACCACTTCATGTGCAGGCATCGAGATGATTTCTTCCATATTTCCTACTCCTAAAAACCTGGGAATGAACATTTTAAAACATAGCATTATGCAATCAAGCGTATCCTCTTAGACCAGGTGCTGCAAAAGGAAATTTAAAACGCTGCTGATTGTCCCGATTTTACAAAAAATAACCATGATCAAGTTTGACTGCCGCAAAGCTTGATCATGGTTGTCTGACATCTAACCGTAATATTTTGAACGTTGGGTATAAAGTGGTGTTTCGTATGCTGATCTAAAACTCGACGCA
>JAGLNZ010000051.1 GCA_023139225.1 Desulfobacula sp.
TTACATATTTTATTCACGAATGGATTGGCACTGGCATCGGGCAGTCTTGCATCTAAAATTTCCAAAACAGCATCAACTTTCGACATTGCTTTTTTAAGCAGGTTTTCCGTCTCAACCATATGTCCTGGAAACCATTGTATTGTCATTTTTTTAAGTTCTCTTTTTTAAGTTGCGTTATTTTATCTTTTATAAGATATGGATTTATTGAAAGTTTTCAAGTAACTTCTTTTGAAGACCCTTGTTGGTTGCGATGATTCCCTGTTCCGGAAAATTGGAACCTGCATTGAAATCACAAATAGTTCCGCCGGCTTGTTCTACAATAAAGGTACCTGCTGCAATATCATAAATATTTAAATTCATTTCCCAAAATCCGTCAAGCCTGCCACATGCCACATAACAAAGATCAATTGCTGCAGAACCATACCGTCGGATATCTCTTAATTTTGGAACAATTTTATTAAAATAAGAAAGGTTGTTGACTGGTAGATCTGCTCTTAAACAGGCAAATCCAGTCGCCATGACACAATTAATAAGCTGGTCGGTTTTTGAGACATAGATCAAATGATCATTTAAAAAAGCACCGCTGTCTTTGTCGGCATAAAACAATTCATCCAAATTGGGCGCATAGACTGCACCGCAAATAGTTTGGCCATGATATTGGACTGCGATACTAATGGAATAAAAGGGCTGCTGGTGAAAAAAAGAGGTGGTTCCGTCTATGGGATCAATGATCCATAGATAATCTGATGAAAAATGAGTCCTGCCGGTTTCCTCTCCGAAAATATCGTGTGAAGGATATTTTTTTCTGATATTTTTAACAATAAAGTCTTCAACTTTTTTATCGGTAATCGTAACCAGATCTTTTCTGTTTTTAAAGTTGACATCCGAAGGTTTTAAAAGCTTTTGCTCTTTTCTGCAGATGTTGCCGGCCTTTTTGATCAAGTCTTTTAAAAATGCTATCAATTACCCACCCGGATTATTTCGATTAAAATTTTTGTTGATTATGACATATCAACACAATTTTTTCAAAGGCAAACCTCTCAAGGCAAACCTTACAACTGTTTAGTTCGGTTAACAGCTCATTGACTTTGATATTTGATTTTGAGATGATCCAACAATACAAAATTTTAACAGCCGGATAAATTCATGCAATTCAAATCTTTATATAAAATTATTTTAATATCACTTGTATTGTTTTTTGCTATTCCTTTACTCTGTTCAGGCGTTGAGCCTTTAAGTAATCAAAATTCTCAAAATGATTTTCCTTTATTAATGGAAAGTATCCGGTTTAAAAATGATATTGAATATTGCAACATTAAAATTCCTGTTAATCGTCAGGATGTAAAAGAAAGGCTTGAAAAAGAGCTGTTATTGGCATTGTGGGACCGGCCGCAGGTAATTCTCTGGATCAAACGGGCTGCAAGGTTTTTCCCCCATGTGGAAAATATTTTAAAACAACATGGATTACCCCTTGATTTGAAATATGTTCCTTTGATTGAAAGTGCCTTAAGACCCCATGCAAGTTCCTCAAAAGGGGCTGTGGGATATTGGCAGTTTTTAAAATCTACAGGAAGGCATTATGGCCTCAGGATTGATTCAAAAGTAGATGAACGAAGGAATATTTTTAAATCGACCCATGCGGCCTGTAAATATTTAAAGGCTTTGGAGAAGCAATTTGGTTCATATCTGCTTGCCCTGTCTGCATATAATATGGGCGAATATGGTTTAAAAAAAGAAATTGCAGCTCAAAAAAATAATGAGTTTTTTTCATTATACCTTCCTTTGCAAACCCAGAGATATGCTTTTAAAATTATTTGCGCTAAATTAATTCTCGAAAATTCTGAATTATACGGTTTTAATTTGGAAAAATCAGATTTATACCCTGTTTTTACTTTTGATAAGATTAATTTTAAATCTGATCTTCAAATCCCCATTGTTTTGATTGCAAAGGCAGCTGATATACCCTTTAAAACAATTAAGGATTACAATCCTGAATTACGCGGATATTATCTGGACAAAGGTGGCATTACCATTTTGATACCAAAAGGAAAAGCAAAAGGATTTAAACACGAGTTTACGGCCCGATATAAAAACTGGGAAAAAACCTATAAAACAAAATTCCACATTGTTAAAAACGGAGAGAGTCTAACCGGAATTGCTAATAAATATCAAATATCTCTTTATTCACTTTTAAAATTAAATAATCTTTCTGTGAAGGGTATGATTCACCCGGGCGACAGGCTGGTGATTGAATGACGTTATGAGGATGATGTATTGTTTGATTTCTCTTTTTTGGGCTTTTGTTGTTTTTTTAAACAGACTTTGTCATCGCGTATGATGGCACACAGTTTCGGATTATGTAATTCCCTGCAAGTTGCATGATTATAGAGCGGACATTCCGGGTATTGTTTAGACATTTTCATTCCTTTTTAATTGTATCCCCAAAGAATGTGTTATACATACCCTAGTTTAAAGAAGCTTTCAACCCATTTTCCACGATGTGCCGGTCTGATATGCACTAAGGTGAGAGGTAAACGAGAAAATTTATCAATTTTGGGACTAAAATGGATTGGTTAAAACCTCGAAGGCCACTAAAAGATTCAAGTTTCAGTAAGCTATTGAGTTAAAGATTCTTCTTCAATATTAACAGACTCGGATGAATCAATGTTTATTTGAGGTTTGGGTTTAGTGCCCTTTTGTATTGTTTTGGATGATGAAGAGTTCGAAAGCCGGTCAAGGTCTTTTTGAAGCCGGGATATATTAGCAGTAACTTTTTGATTTAACTTAGCTATTTGCTGGTCAAGGTTTTTTATGTGATGATTTAAATCAGTGTTCACCTGTTTGATTTTTTCATCAAGTGTGACCTGTAAGACACCCTCTTGTTCCAACCTTTTATACTTTTTGTCCAGCAGGCTCGAATCCCTTCGAAGCTCACCGATTTGCTGCTCATAGTCTGATAATTCAAGCAATCTTGCATCAAACTCTTCTTTGAAAAGATTTATTTCATCTTTTATTTGTTGTGCCGTTTTATCCAATTGATTCTGATTTTCTTTTATGGTGGAAAGGGTTTGCTTGTTAATTCTTTCAATGGTCTGAATAGTTGTTTTGTCCTGCTTTGTATTATTGGAAATGTGTTTTTCAAGTTTGGTGAACTTATTATTAAAGATTTTAGTGTCGGCTTTTGTGGTATTCAATTTTGCAATTTGCCCTTCGAGCGCAACAGTTTTATTATCAAGTTCAGGCAGTTTGTTATCAAGACTAAATCTGTTTTTTGCTATTTTGACATCAAGGGCATTTAATTTTTCTTCTAATTGTTGAGAGATTATTTCAAATTGGTTTTGTTTGGTCAGATCAACATCAACCACTCGTTCTTTCATATCAAGGTAAGCAAAGATGAGAATGGCACCAATCAGGCAGGGGATAATGATGGAAATAATCGTCACCCTGTTGGAAAGTTTATCTATTTTTAAGGTATTAATTTCTTCATGGTATGTTGATCTCGGAATTTCGCCGGCATTATTTTCAAGTGTTTCTTCCTCAGAATCAAAATCAGGGTTGTCAGGCCTGAAATCTTTTAAATTCATTGAATCCATTTTTTATATCCTGTTTTTATTATTTTATTCCCATTCAATTGTTCCGGGAGGTTTGGATGTGATATCAAAAACAACTCTGTTAATATTTTCGACTTCATTAATAATTCTGTTGGAAATTATACCCAAAAGATCATGGGGCAGCTTTGCCCAGTCTGCAGTCATTGCATCATTGCTGGTGACAGCTCTTATGGCAATACAGTTTGCAAAGGTTCTTTTGTCTCCCATAACTCCTACGGTTTTTACAGGCAGCAGAACCGCAAAAGATTGCCACAACTTTCTGTAAAGCCCTGCTTTTCTGATTTCTTCAAGTAAAATAGCATCGGCTTCCCTTAAAATTTCAAGCCGCGAGGATGTGATCTCTCCCATGATCCTTATGGCAAGGCCGGGGCCTGGAAAGGGCTGACGCCATATGAGCTCATCTTTGATGCCAAGCTGTGTCCCAAGTTTCCTTACTTCATCTTTAAAAAGAAGCTGTAAGGGTTCGATAAGTTTGAGTTTCATTTTTTCCGGCAGTCCGCCGACATTGTGATGCGATTTGATAATGGAAGTGGGTCCGCCAAAAGCTGATTTGGATTCAATAATATCAGGGTACAAGGTTCCCTGACCAAGAAACTGTGCCCCGTCTATTTTAGTAGCCTGTGCCTCAAACACTTCAATAAAGAGGTTGCCGATAATTTTGCGTTTTTTTTCAGGATCTATTACATCTTTTAAAGCAAATAAAAATTTATCTTTTGCATCAATAAATTTGATGTTTAAATCCAGGCTGGAAATCAGACTTTTTTCAAGGGCCTGCTTTTCATTTTTTCTTAAAAGCCCATTATCAACAAAGATGCAAAATAAATTTTTGCCAATAGCTTTATGAATGAGGGTTGCGGCAACGGATGAATCCACACCGCCGGAAAGCCCCATGATCACTTTTTTATCACCGACCGCAGCTTTAATCTGAGAAACAGCACCATCACAAAATGATTTCATCGTCCAATTTTTTTGGCAGTTGCAGACATCAAATAAAAAATGACGAATCATTCGTGATCCGTTTATGGAGTGTTCGACCTCGGGATGAAGCTGTAGCCCGTATAATTTTTTTTCATGATTTGCAATGGCTGCAATGGAAGTATTTTTAGTGGAAGCGGTAATAACAAAATTTTCAGGCAATTCTATGGCAGAGTCTCCATGACTCATCCAGCATTGAAAACCTGTGCCCATATCTTTGAACAAGGGGTTGCTCTCTTTAATATCAAGGTTTGCAAATCCATATTCACGTTTACTTGCTTTTTTAATTTTTCCGCCGAGCGTATGCACCATATAGTGCATGCCGTAGCATATTCCAAGTATGGGGATACCAAGATCAAAAAGTGATTTGTCAATACTTGGGCTGTTGTCTTCATATATGCTTGAAGGACCTCCGGAAAGAATGATTCCCTGCGGATTGAGAGCTTTTAATTTGTCTATGGGAATACCGGCTGGTTCTACCTGGCAATATACGTCATTTTCTCTAACTCTTCTGGCAATGAGCTGGTTGAATTGTGAACCGAAATCAATAACAATGATCATAAAAATTTTCCTATATTAAAATTTTTTCTAAATCATATTATCTCCTATAATACAGACAAAAAAGCAAGTTGTTTTTATGCCTGTTTTACCATAGGGTTGCCAATTAGTCCTTAATATGATTAAAGATGGAATGACAATGAACTCTGTTATTTTTGAAAGATAAATTTAGGAGCATGTATGTATTTAGCAAGTGATTTAAGAAAGGGTTTAAAGTTTGAAATAGATGGAGAACCACATGTGATTATTGGTTTTGAATTTAAAAAACCCGGAAAAGGGCAATCTCTTTATAAATGCAAATTAAAAAATATGATCAGTGGAGCCAAGTTCGAACGAACCTATCGATCAGGTGACAAGTTTAAAAGCGCTGACCTTGATGAACAGGAAATGGAGTATCTATATGCTGATAAAACCAGTTTTTGTTTTATGAATACATCCAATTATGAACAATACTTTCTGACCAAAGATCAATTAGGGGATGCTACAGAACTGTTAAAGGACAATATTCTCTGCACGATACTCTTATTTAATGGCCAGCCTATTGATGTTACATTACCTAATTTTGTTAGTTTTAAAATTATTAAATCAGAACCCTGGGCAAAAGGAGATACTGCCACAGGCAGCACAAAACCGGCTACACTTGAAACTGGATTTGAAGTCCAGGTACCGCCTTTTATTGAAGAGGGACAAATGGTGAAAATTGATACCAGGACACGCGAGTACGTGGAAAGGGTTAATGAGTAACACGGTTCAAAATTTTAAGGATTTCCCCATCAAGAAAATACTTGTTGTGGATGATGAAGAAAGCCTTCGATTGATTTTAACCAAAGCTTTGAAAAGGGCCGGATTTTTTTGTAAGGATGTTGAAGATGCCCAAAAGGCAATTGAACTGATAGATTCAGAAGAGTTTGACCTTGTCATTTCAGATATTTCAATGCCGGGAATGGATGGTATTGAATTACTCAAAAAAATAAAAACAGGTTACCCTGCAATTGATGTCATCATCATGACCGGATATGGATCGGATTACTCTTATGTTGACATTATGGATGCCGGTGCTTCAGACTATATGACAAAGCCCTTTAATTTGAATTCCACCCTTGCCAGAATCAACAGAATAGCAAGAGAAAAGAAAAATTTAATCAATCTTACGAAAACCAACCAGGAGCTGTGTGTTGCCATAGAGCGGGCAAATATTCTAGCAAGAGAAGCAAAAGAAGCATCAAAGGCAAAGACTTTTTTCCTTGCCAGTATGAGCCATGAAATACGAACGCCGTTAAACGGAATTGTCGGATACACGGATATGTTGTTAGATACACCCCTGGATGATGAACAAAAATCCTTTTTAAAGAATGCAAAATTTTCCTGTGAAACGCTTTTGTCAGTTGTAAATGATATACTTGATTTTTCCAAAGTCGAGGCAGGTAAACTCACCCTTGAAAAAATTGCTTTTGATCCTGAAGTTCTCTGCTTTGATACCATTGATGCAGTGAGAACCAAAGTGGATGAATCAAAAGTTGAATTGCTTTGTTCCGTTGCCGATTCTGTTCCGGGTCAAGTTATTGGTGACCCCCACAGGTTTCGGCAGGTTTTACTCAACCTTTTGGGTAATGCGGTAAAATTTACAAGTGAAGGATCCATTAAGCTTTGTATTGATGCCAAGCAAATGGATCAAAATTTTAGCAGGTTGACTATCAGTGTTCATGACAGTGGTATCGGCATAGCAAAAGACGACTTAAAAAAAATATTTCAGCCTTTTATTCAATCAGAGGATGATATCACAAACAGATATGGCGGAACCGGCCTGGGCCTTGCTATCAGTAAAAATATTGCTAATAAAATGGACGGGGATGTCAGAGCTGAAAGTACAGTAAATAAAGGATCAGTCTTTTATTTTACCTCCTGTTTTAAAATTGCAGAGAACAAAAAGGTAAGACGGGTCAGACCCGCACAATTAAATGGTAAAAAAGCGCTGCTTTCAACAACATCCGACGAGACCCATAAAATTTTTTCCCATGAATTCAAACTTGCCGGCATGGAAGTCTTCCATGTGAACTATACAGATCTTGAATTTTTTCTGAAACAAGATGCAAATCATGAGTTTGATATTGCTATTATTGATTTTGGAAAAATAGTTAAAAACTTAACCAAAGATTTTATTCAAAAAATCAACAAACTCCTGCCGGATAGATGTCAATTTGACTTTATTGCCTGTTCAATACCTGTTCCGGGTATTGCTGATACTTTCCGCAAAGCAGGGTTCAAAGGTTTTTTACCTAAGCCGGTTTCAAAGAGAAAATTATTTGAAATGATTTCCTATGTTATGGGAATGGAAAGGGCAGGCAGCAACATCACTGAAAATAGAAACGAGATAATCACAGCTCATTTGTTGTCTGAAAATAAAAAGCATGCCGCTTCTATTTTGCTGGTTGAAGATAATCCTGTAAACCAAAAAATGACAAGCCTGATGCTTTCCAAGGCCGGATATATGATCGATATTGCCTCTAACGGTCAGGAAGCTGTCACAAAATATACTTTACACCCTGATGCCTATGATTTGATATTTATGGATATCAATATGCCAATAATGGATGGGTTTCAGGCGACTGAATTGATCCGTTCTTTTGAAAGAAAAAATCAATCAATGCAAAAAATTCCAATTCTTGCATTAACGGCTAATGTGCTTGATAATTTTAAGCAAAAATGCATTGAAGCAGGAATGGATGAATTTTTAACCAAGCCAATTAAACGAGATATTGTATTCCAGGCAATTCAGAAATGGATAAATATCAGGCATTAATTTTTTTTACTGATGTTCTTTAAAACCACAATCTTTGTTGGGGCATTTTAAAAATTTGCCTTCTTTTTTGGTTTCTTTTTCAACAAGAAAGGGCGAGTTGCAATCAGGACAAGATTTTTCAACGGGTTTATCCCATGATGCAAATGTACATTTCGGGTACTTTGAGCAGCCAAAAAAGATTTTTCCTCTTCTTGATTTTTTTTCGACAATTGTTCCTGAACAATCGGCTTCAGGACATTTTACGCCGATATCTTTTTGGCTGTGTTCACCATTAACAGATTCAGTATGCTTACAATCAGGATACCCGGTGCAGGCGAGAAAGGGGCCGAAACGGCCTTCTTTTTGAACCATGGGTTTGCCGCATTTAACACAATCTTTGACTTTGGTATTATCTATGATTTTTTCAACAATGGAAATCTTGCCCTTTTCATCTCTAAGATAATTGCTGGTAAATGAACAGTCCGGATATCCGGTACAAGCCAGAAAATGACCATTCCTGCCGATTTTAATATTCAATTGCTTCCCACAGGACGGACAGCTTAGATCTGTATCAACTCCCACACCTTTTACACTGATCATCTGTTCACTGGCAGCATCCAGATATTTTTTGAATGATGCATAAAATTGGGTTAAAAGTTGGACTTCTTCTAACCTGCCGCTTTCAACATCGTCAAGGTTGGTTTCCATCTGGGCTGTAAATGAGATATTTAAAACATTGGGAAAAGAAGATACCAACAGATCATTTACAATAAACCCGAGTTCACTTGGAATGAAATACCGTTTTATCAGGTCAACATATCCTTTGTCTCGAATCACTGACAGGATGGAAGCATAGGTGCTTGGTCGACCGATACCGTTCTTTTCAAGCTCTTTTACAAGTGTAGCTTCAGAGAACCTGGGCGGGGGTTTTGTAAAATGCTGTTTGGGAATAATCTGCTCTGTTTTTAAGATAGTTCCAATTTTTGCATCAGGCAGAGCCTGGATCTCTTTTTCTTTTGAATTATTATCCTGGGAATAAAGGATCATGAACCCTTTGAATTTCACAGTTGAACCACTGACTGAAAATAAATATTTATCCGTTGCCTGAATCAAAATTGTTTTTTGATCAATAATTGCCTGTGCCATTTG
>JAGLNZ010000510.1 GCA_023139225.1 Desulfobacula sp.
GAAGATGTCTTGTCAAGGTTTGCCGTGGGTTCATCCGCCATAACCAGTTTTGGCTGAGTGACCAATGCCCTTGCAACGGCAATTCTCTGCTTTTGTCCCCCTGACAATTGATCTGGAAATTTATCTTTGTGGTTAAGCATGTCAACGGAATCAAGAACATTGAGAATCATTTCCTTTCTTTGTTTCGCAGATTCATTCTTGATCATGACGAGCGGATATTCTATGTTCTCGTAAGCGGTCAATACCGGGAAAAGATTAAAGGACTGGAAAATAAATCCGATGACCTCTCCCCGAAAGGCCGCTCTTTTCTGGCGGTTAAACATATCAACCTGTTTGCCGTCAACAAGAATTCTTCCCCTGGTGGGCTTATCAAGACATCCTATCATATTTAACATGGTGGTCTTTCCACTTCCTGAAGGACCTACAAAAGAAACAAATGCCGATTTTTCTATGGACAGATTGATATCACTTAAAGCTGCGGTCTCAATATCACCAGTCTGATATATTTTTGAAACATTTTCGATTTGAACCAGAGCCATAATCGTCTCCTTTAAAATGTATTGTTCTATAAATAACCTTTTTTTCTAAAAAGAAATTCTTCAAAAAATAAACATCAACGAAATGATTTCAACTTTTTTACTAATTACGATCTTGTTTTTCTATAATAAAATGGGAATGAAAATTCTTTGAATAATAACAAAAAAAAGCCTGATATACCAGTAATAATCCACTGCTATATCAGGCATAAAACAAAACAAACAAATTATTTATTTATTCTTTTTTTTCATATCCCATGGGCAGTCTTTTGAAGCGACCGCCATGGATAATGGGATCACCTTTATATCCCAGGGCTTTAAAATTAATATAATCGGTTTTATTAATCAAATGCCCAACATCTCTTCCCTTGGATTTCATATAAGAAAAGTCTGTACCTTTATGGGCAATTTTTTTGAAATCAACATTACGATTATCCTGATGACACCGATTACAGGTTTTTTCCCCTTTAAGGCTGTCATGACACTGGACACAGGACAAGGCCATGTTTGCAGGCATTACCTCATGATCCAGACGCCAGTACATCCAGGTTTCTTTCCATTTATAAGACCCGCTGTATTCAAGGCCGACAGCGTCCATACCATCCTGGAATGCTTTTTCCCAATCAAAATGTTTCCAATAGGCTGTCTTGTCATCCTTATCACGTGGCCATAGATGGGGAACAAGAACATAATCATGATCCGCATCAATTGCCTGGATAGCCTTCATCATTTTAAAAGGTGTGATTTTGGAACCAGGATCATGAATGGAGCCGACAGGCTCTGTCAGGTTAATAATATCTGCAGTCATGTCAACCTTATCGCCAATGAACACGCGGTTCATATATCCTGAACTCCATGCGTAATCCGGTACGGCAGATTCTTCCCATTTAAATTCACCCTTTTTCTTGTTATAATCGGGTTTGCCGTATTTATCTTTTTTAGGCTTGCGTTTTTTATCCCCGGCCTTAGACCAGTCCCACCAGGTTTTGGTAGGTTTGCATTTTGCAAAAACCGGTGCGTGGCAGACATTACAGTCAACGGTTTTGGCATGATTGTTTAAATGGTGATCCAGAAGACTTCCGCAATAATGAGGTTCCTCTGAATGACATTGTGTACAGGTCACCTTACCTTCGGCAACCGGTACGGATGAACTTCTGCCTGCAATCTTGTGGTTCCTTGTTTTATGACACTCGGTACATGAAAAATCATATCCCCCCATGTGAATGTCACAGTTCCGGCTTGGTTCAAGAAGCTGCCTTGACATGTCCGCATGTTTAACAGCATCCCCACCGCCACCATTAAAGTGACAGGAACCGCAACTGGCACGGCTTGAATGACCCACATTTTCGGCAACAAATTTTAAGTCAACATCTTTTTTGGGCATACCGGCTCCCGGAGGATCTTTCTTGTACTTACCCGTGGTATCATGGCATATTAAACAATCCATTTTTGTTTTATCTGTAAAATCAAAAGAAGCATCTTTCCAACCATATCCTGCATGACAGCTTGTGCAACGAGCCTCGTTGCTTATGGGGCTGATTCAGTAGTTATTCAGGGCTGTCGTCCCCTTCCCGTGCATGATATCCTTTTGATGACCCGTTGTATACGGAGATGGTCCTTTCCACAGCCAATGGGCTGTTGTCAGCATATCTTCCGCCTGGGTGTCATGACACCGCAGGCATTCTGCCGTCACCTGGAACGGATCAGCATTGTCCGGCAGTTTGACCAGTTCTTTATGATCCGGCACATTCTGCAAATGACATCCCTTACAATCCACAGGCCCTTTGGCTTCTGCCGCATGACATTCCACACACTGCTGATGATAGGCCGCCTTAAGACCAATCCGTTCAGGATGGTCCGGATTAAATGAATCCTGATGACAGGCCGAACATCTTGTTGTTTCAAGTGCATTTTCATCCTTTGGTCGGAAGTGATGACACTTGCTGCAGTCGTTGGTAAGATTTGCATGGCGTTTGTGGGAAAACCTGACAGGCTCATAATGGTCTTCTCTTTTTTTAATAATGGGGCTGTCTAAAAGGAAATAGGCCTGTGTCACATCCTTTAAAGATATGCCGGCATCCATCAGAGATATCCTTCTGTGAATCTGGCTGACATCATTGTATTCTTTAATAAACGGGACTACCTGTTTTGCCCTTTCCTTTGCTTTTTCCTGATCCGGTGCTTTCCAAACTTGTGCCGTACTCAGGGCAGAAGTCAGGATCACGAGACCTGCAAAAAAAATAATTTTCTTTATCATGACGACACCTCCTTTGATGCTGGTAAAACGGGCAGATAAGTCACAGCGAATCTATAAATAAACATCAAAGTTGCAATAAGTCCCAGAGTGACTAAAATTTCTCCGGATGCCGGGAAGTACCCATTTTCAGTCAATGGTGGCTTATACCCTACGATGAATACATTAATCCTGTTTAATATCACACCGAATACGATCAAGGATGCGGCAATAAAAACACCTCTTCTCGAATTTCTAACCTTTTCAAAGAGCAGCATCACCCAGGGTACCATCACGCCAAAAAGCATTTCAACAATAAATGAATTGGTCTGATGGTTTCCATCTAGAAGATAGATATAAGTTCCCCTGACAAACATGTCCCCGAGTTTTAGAAACAGGTAGATTCCCAAAAGGAAAATGGTAATCCGTGTTAACGGCGCCAGAATGTTCATCTCGGAATCCAGTTTAAATGAAGAGGTGACAAGGGTTGTTTCAAAAACCACCATTGGATACCCGACTGCAAAGGCTGATGTCAAAAACAAAAGTGGCAGGATGGGTGTATACCACAACGGATGAAGCTTGGTAGGTGCAACCAGCATGAGCGAACCCAAACTTGATTGATGCATGCAGGATAATACAACCCCTAAAATAATAAACACCCACATGATTTTACCGATGACTGCATCCCCGATTTTCAATACCATATCAACCAGGTCGTTAAATGCGGACAGAATACCGGGAAGATTCACCCTGCCTTTAAACTGTTCTGCAATAATGGGGAAAAATTCAAAATACAGCACATGAAGGTAAACCATCACACACATGGCCACCTCAAAAAGCACTGAATTTGTATTCCAGTTAAGAATGGGTTTCCAGATGGCCCAGGATCGCCCGATATCCACCAGAAGCCCCAGGACAACAAAGGTGTATCCCAGGACAGCCGTTAAAAGTGCAGGCCGCGTAATAGGTTCATAATAATGTTTTCCGGCAATATGGGCCAGTGCCGCAGTTGTAAATCCGCCCGCAGCAAGGGCAACACCGGTTGCCACATCCACACCCACCCAGAGGCCCCAGGGTCTGGCATTGGTCAGATTGGTGACATATCCTATGCCGCCGGTAAATCTTGCAATAATGGCGATAGCACCTGCAATCATGAAAACCAGCATGACAAGAACACC
>JAGLNZ010000511.1 GCA_023139225.1 Desulfobacula sp.
TTTGTGGTTCTTCCACAACTTTATTTGATTTATACATGAACGCTCCTAAAACACCAAAAAGTGCTATGGGTGACCACAAATAGCTGAACAGCGAGTGCTGTATGGTTTCGGAAAGCTTGGGTGATGGTGTGTCCGGCAATACAGGCAGGTTTACTTTTTCAAAAGGAACCGAAGAGATATAGAGCCATGATGTGCCACCGACTTCTTTCTCACCATACACATGATTGATATACTTGCCTGGATTCTCCTTAAGCCTTTTTTGGGCAACATTTAAAATCGTTTCTCTTTTTCCAAATGTCAGGGCTTCTGTGGGACAAATAGTTGCACAACCCGGAATACCGCCATCTTTAGATATCCTGTCATAGCAGAATGTACACTTCATCACCTTGGGTGTAATCGGATTATGATATTCATAAGCGGGAATTTCAAAAGGACATGCCACCATACAATATCTGCAGCCAATACATTTTGATACATCATATCTGACTGCGCCGGTTTCATCTTTGGTCAATGCTCCGACAATGCAGGCTGACACACAGGCCGGGTCCTGACAATGCATGCACTGAACCTTGGCATAGGTTGGAAGCGGCTTGTCAAAATCATCCAGTTTGCCTGTAAAGTACCGGTTTACCACTGTATAAGCCTTGTCATCCGGCCTTCTTTTTCTGTCAAAAATAGTACATTGACAATTGACCCGTTCCGGTGTCGGCAGGTCGTTCACCTTGCTGCAGGCCTCTTCGCATTTACGGCAGCCAACACACCGGGTCAGATCCACCAGGCATCCAAAAGAATCCGGTGGCGCCTTTGACTCCCATGCACTGGCAGATGAGGGCAACGCTGCAACAGATGCACCGGCCGCTCCCATGAATTTAAAAAAATTCCGTCTACTGAGTTGCATTTTACCTCCTTTTTATTTTAACCATCTCATTATTTTATATTCTTAAACCTTTTTTTATTCCAAGACAGATACAATCCGCCTTCTTTTTTTTGTAAATCACTTCATCATTGGATCGCTTCACAATCATTATCAAATCCTGTACCACATCAATATCTGTCAGCATAACCTCTAAAACATCTCCTTTTTCCATGGATTTAATGCGGCTTTTGCATTTGAGCAGATTAAGAGGTGAAATCACGCCCCTGAGATCCAATACAATTTTTGATGCCATAGTTAACTCCAAATTGTTAAAATATAAAAATACACTAGGGTTGTATTGCAACAGACGTACCGTTAATGCTACCAAAAACAATGATTGACATAACATATTGTTTTTATAGAAAAGATTAATCCATTCTATCCTTATTCTTGACTATTTTGTCATTAAATAGTACTTAAACATGTGTTTAAAAACTATTTATATTTTAACACCTGTTTAAACACTTAAACGATTGTTAACGGAGAGAGACCATGGATGATCATGAAATGAATATCTTCTGGAAAAAAATAGTGGATACCATTAACGACGGGCTAATGTTTATCGGCCCGGAAGGTTCCATCTTAATGGTTAACAAGGCCTTTGAAGCGCTTACCGGATATACGTCAAAAGAAGCTATTGGGATGTCGTGTGAAATGTTAGGGTGTGATGCCTGTGAACATATTATGCAGACGAATAAAGAAACGGCATGGTGTAAATTATTTGAAGACGGCCAGCAGGATATGAAAAAATGCCGCTGCCTTGTAAAATGCAAAGACGGCAGTTTTTTACCTATTTTAAAAAATGCATCCATATTATGGGATGAAAACAAGACAGCACTTGGCGTTGTCGAAACTTTAACCGATATCTCCGAGCTTACCAAGCTGGATGAAAAAGTCCATATTCTTTCCAGGCAATGTGACAGGGAAAATGACTTTTGGGGTCTGGTGGGCAAATCATATGAAATGCAGAACGTGTTTGACATGATAAGAAAAGCCGCTCAAAGTGCTGCCCCTGTGATCATTCTTGGTGAAAGCGGAACCGGAAAAGAACTGGTTGCCAATGCCATCCATTTATGTGGTTCAAGAAAAAACGGGCCTTTTATACAACTCAATTGTGCAGCATTGAATGAAGCAGTCCTTGAAAGTGAATTGTTCGGTCATGCAAAGGGTGCATTTACAGGTGCTTACAGCAATCGTATCGGTCGATTTGAAGCCGCCAACCATGGAGATTTCTTCTTGGATGAAATCGGTGACATCCCTTTGTCTATTCAGACCAAACTACTGCGGGTTCTTGAATCGGGCCAGTTTGAAAGAGTGGGAGATATTTCATCGATCAAAGTTGATGTACGAATCATTACAGCCACAAACAGGAATCTTGATGAATTAATAGATAAAAATGAATTCAGACAGGATCTGCTGTTCAGAATTAACGTGATCCCGATACACCTGCCGCCCTTAAGAGACAGAAAAGAAGATATCCCTTTATTAATCACTTCTTTTATCCATCGCTTGAATTTGATAACCGGCAAAGCAATTAATGGTTTAAGCCATGATGCATTGGAAGTATTTATGGAATATCACTGGCCGGGCAATATCAGAGAACTTAAAAATGCAATGGAGTATGCTTTTGTTACTACTGAAGGGCTCACAATCCAGTTGAACCATTTGCCTCAAAAAATAAGTACGCCGCAAAAAAGACACTCCCCCCCTGCCCCGGCACTGGCTGAAGATGATACCTTGCCCAATGAAAAATCACAATTAATCAAGGCACTTAAAAAGACAAATGGCAACCAGACAAAGGCGGCAAAAATACTTAATATCAACAGGGTAACCGTATGGAACCGCATGAAAAAATACGGTATTGACCTTAAAAAGGTTTTGTCGGTATAAGCTATATTTTTTTCACCAATTGGTTTGCTGCGGTTAGCAAAGGATCCCAAACCGGTCCAAATGGCGGTGCATATGCAAGATCTGTCTGGGAAAAATCCTCAACCGTCATTTTATTATGCAACGCCACTGCAATTGCATTGATTCTGTGGGCTACTCCCTCGTTTCCCACCATTTGTGTTCCAAGCAGGCGGCCTGTTTTTCTATCTGCCACCATATTGATATGAATTGGTGTTGAGCCGGGGTGTCCATGAGCTTTAGATCTTGTTTTAACATTGTTTTCCACAGGATCAAATCCGGCATCCACAGCTTCTTTAATGTTTAAACCTGCTCTGGCAACCTCAAGGGAAAAAACTTTAAAGACAGACGTCCCTGCCATGCCTTGGAGGCGGGTTGGAGTCCCACAGATATTATCTGCAACTGCCCACCCTGCCCTGTTTGCTCTTAAGGCCAGAGGAATCCAGCATTTATCATTCGTTACCACATGATAGGCATCGGCACAGTCTCCTGCCGCATAAATATTTTTATCGGAAGTTTTCAAACGCCTGTCCACGGCTATTGAATCAGCAATCCCCAGTTCAAGACCGATGTCTTTTGCCATTTCACTACAGGGTGTTACACCCATTGCGACAAGGACCATATCAGCCTCTAAATTCAGATTTTCACATATCACCCGGACACCATTACCAGAGGGTTCAATTTTCTGAATGGCAACGCCTGAATAGATATCAACACCATTATGGGTTAATTCCTCGTAAATAACATCTGCAAGATTTCTGGATGCCCAGGGCAAAAAAACCGGGCCAGGCTTAACCATACTGGTTTTAACACCTCGTTTTTCAAAGCTTTCACACATTTCCAAAGCAATATATCCCATCCCGATAATCACAGCTTTTTTCACATTGTTCTGTTGTATATAGGACTTTATCAGTTTGCCGTGCTCAAGGCTTTTTAAGACCATAACCTGGGGCAAATCAAATCCAGGCAGGTCCGGAATTACAGGAGAGGCGCCCGTGGCAATAAATAAGGTATCATAGTCAAAACTGAAAGTTTTACCTTCAATGGTTATTCCGGATACCTTTTTTGCTGTTCGGTCTATGGCTGTAACTCTATGGCCGGTCAGAAGATTTATATTATTTTTTTCAATAAATACCTTGGCCTTTCTTACAACCAGCTTTTCCATATCTCTTTGTGGGTCAGCAATGTTATAGGGCATACCACACGCACTGTAAGAAACATCATAGGTCTGTTCTAATACAATAACATCAATATCAGGATCTTTTCTTTTTGCTCGACTTGCAGCGCTCATACCTGCTGCATCACCACCGATAATAACAAATTTCATACCTTCTCCGTTTTTATTTGTACATCTGGTTTAAATTCAATGGCATGGTAATTTAAATTGTTTATTTTTTCAATAGTTTCAATTGATCCATAAGCAAACCTTTAAACCGGTCCAGGGTTATGGGATATGCCTGCATGGGGATCCCCATCCAGTCACAATATTCAAGAAATTCCTCTGGACTTTCTTCCATATATTTATCCAGGTATCCAATACCATCAAGCACAACAGCACCCCCGGTATGTCTTGGAAAATTTTCATTGGCTATGCTTTTGTCCCAGCCCTTGAATACCTGTTTTTGATATTTGACCCAGCCCGGGGTCATAAACCATACCGGTTCACCACCGGCAAGTTCGTCTGTTATCTGTTTCATCTCATCGTCAGTGGCCAGCATTCCCATGCAGTGCGAGGCTTCGATTCTCACAACTTTCAACCCTTGCTCTTCAATAACATTTTTCATTAACCTGGTCGGATTATCCGGATTGACATAGCAATACTTTCCGCCGTAAACAACAATCACGCCATTGGCAACAGATTTAGCTTTTTCAATAAACTTTATTAACTGAGTTTCAAGTTCAGGGATGTCCTGGTGAAGGCCTGGTGTTGTATAAAAAATATGTTGGGTATCAAGGAATCCTTCTTTAACAAGATGGTTGATTTCAGGACTCATGGTTCCACAGGCCACTATTGCAGTATCTTTAAATGATTGTTCTTCCATGATAATCTCCTTGGAGAAAATAATTATTAATCCGAATCACTGTTTAATTCACCTTCAGGAATAGCTTCATCTGAACGCCAGGTAACAAATTCTCCAGTATCAAGCACATCATCGGCAGCCACGGCTTTATCTGTCCAGACAATGCGAGTATTACACTCCCAGACTCTTTTGCCAAGATGAATCTGTCTTTGTACCAGAGCTTTATCTGATTCTTTCCTGTTCCCATGAACTGAAATAACTTTTTTTTGGGATTCATCCAAGCTATGATCATCATATATTAATGCATACATAAGCCTTCTCCTTTCGATTTTGGTATGTCACTTTGATGTTATTGGATCAAAGTGACATATATTTGATCGTACACCATAGTTAACCCCTTGCAAGTCCGGGTATCATGGACGGGGGAACTATCATCACCGGACAAGGTGCATGTAAAACAGTCTCTGCCGTTATTGGCCCAAGTGACCCTGTATTTGTGCTTTCTCCCATGGCAAGGGGAGTGTCGGTAGAAGTTCCCATAACCATCAGATCCACACCAGCGTTTCTGGCAAGCTTTGAAAGTTTACTAACCACATCTCCATCGCTAACGTTAATTGCATAGTTGTCAAACCCTGCGTTTTTCATTTGTTCCACATATGCTTTCGCTACCCTTGTTTCAGCTTCTATAATTGCATTTTCGGCTGTTGTCTCATCAAGATTTAAGCGGCCAAGGCCGTAATATATCCACAGTTTCGCATCATTTTCTTTTGCAAGATTCAAAGCAAAATTGAAGATATGGTCGCAATAGTCAGTCAGGCAGGTACCAAAAAGAATTTTCTTATACATGATTTTATTTCCTTTTTATTGCGTGATAATTTTGTGTGAAAAACAAGATTGTTAAAGTG
>JAGLNZ010000512.1 GCA_023139225.1 Desulfobacula sp.
TTCTGCATTGTTTTGAACCGGCCGTCTGCATTAATCTCTTTCATAAGCTCAGGGTGCAGATTGGTAACAACGTCCACCTGATCGTTCTTCAAAGCATCTGCCCATTGTCCTTCAGGTACAATTTTAAAAATAAGCTCATCATAAACAGGAATCCCGGACTGCCAGTATTTTGGATTCTTTTTTAATACAATCTGCCGGCCTTTATCCCATTTTGAGAACATAAACGGGCCGGTACCAATGGGATTTTTAAAAAAATATTCCATCCCATTGTCCTGAATATATTTTACAGGTGCAATGGAACCAAACATGGAAAGCCTGAAGAGAAACATACCATCGGGATGGTTTAGATTGATCCTGACACGGTGGGTATCTAAAACTTCAACATTTTTAATGGAATTTAAAATCCAGGCGTTACCGGCTTTTGTAGCAGGATTAACCACTGTTTCATAGGTATATTTCACACAATCGCCGGTAAAAGGTTCACCATTATGGAATTTAATATTTTTCCTGAGTTCAAACTCATAGATCTGTTTGTCTATCAGTTTCCAGGATGTTGCAAGTCCGGGAACTAAATTACCTTCAAGATCAATGTGTATCAGGCTGTCAAAAATCTGAGTAATTACCGAATACGAATCCGGATCAAAACTCGGATCAAATGCAGTTAAACCGGCGATATCAGATCCAAAATTGACAACCCTCAGGCTTTTGGCCATGACTTGGCCAAAACTCAACGAAAAAACAAATACAAGCGCGAAAACAAAACATTTTTTCATGGAAAATTCTCCTTTTAGATTAAGGTAAAAAATTGATGTTAATGGTCTGGTTCATTCATTCAATTTATTTAAGCAGTAAAGGCCTGGTACCGCTCAATGACCGGTACCAAGCCTTTTTTTACCACAGTTTTTTCCCACAGGTTAGTATAACAACACCTTTTAGTTTAAGCGGTCTTTAAAGCAACCTTTCCGCTTGTTGCATGCAGTTTTGCCGCTGCAGTTTGTTTTTTAAGAACAGCCACATCATCTGCATCCACATATTCTATCGCCTGGACTTCACAGAATCTAACGCACTGGGGATCTCCATCACACAGATCACATTTAAAGACTTTTCTGTCAATGGAATTGAAGCCCATGGCGCCAAATGGGCAGACTGCCACACAAGACCTGCAACCAATACATTTATCATAATCCACTTCAATTATGTTGAGTTCATCATTGCGGGAAATCGCATTTGCAGGACAGACACCCATGCAGGGTGCATCCTGGCACTGCTGACAGGCCATGGGGATGTAGACCCCGTCCATTTCCCATTTCATAACCCTGATGCGGCTTCTGGCCGGATTTGAAAATCCGTCATGTTTGACTGCACAAACCAGTTCACATAATCGGCACCCTGTACATTTTTCAGGGTTTATCATAAGGACTTTATCCTTTGTTTCCATGAGTTGACTCCTTTTTTACAGCATATGAGAGGGCTCGTTTTGAATCTCAAGCCGTTTCAGGGTTTCAGGTTTAGGATTGCCGTTTTTATCAAGCCCTTTGTGCTCGTAAAATTCATCAATCATTTTAACAAATTTTTTCTTGTTAATCATCATCCCTACAACGTCAGGGGCGCCTCGTAAGCAGGGTTCGTCAAAATAACGATGGTTGAGCATATCGCCTTTTTCAAGATCATCCCTTGTCAAACCTTCCCTGATGTTAAAAAGTCGTTCCAGCATATTGCATCGCTCGGAAATATCCCACAGTTCTTTGGGCGTAAATTCAAGGCCTGTGTTGTAATACAGAACTTTAGGCCAGTCTTCGAAATTGGGCAGGGTTGCGCCCAGGAATGTTGTGTGATACTTGCAAATTCCTAGACAGTCAACTCCCATATAACAATTTTCCTGCCAGAATACCTGCCAGGCTTTTCCTATATATTCCGTATGCTCGGAACTGAGCTTTCCTTTATAAGCTACGGGATTGCCGTATATTTTATGCAATACTTTTTCAGGCAGATGGTATAAGTCGATGGCTGGACGGCTTCTTAAATGATCGGACCCCCTTGAGGATGTTGCGACATTCAAAGCCAAAGCCGGTGTTGCTCTTTCATCGGAATGAAGATTGCTCATTCCCTTTACCTGAATAAGGTAATCAAAGGAATTTTTGCCAAATATTTTAGAGGCCGGGATCCCGCCCATGGCAAGAGTATCGGCAACTTTGCCTTTTCTGTAACAAATCCGTTCCACCATCTCAAGAAGCGCTTCGTCATTACCGAATCTCAAATCCAGTCCGTCGGTATCTTTGCTGGTAATGATTCCTTTTTCATAAAGTTCCATGGCCCAGGAAATAAGGCTGCCTACCTCAAGATTATCCATGCCGTACTGATCAACAAGATGATTTCCTACAAGAACCGTCTCAGCTCTCGGCGTATCGGGCTCGCCGCCGAATGCTCCCTGGGATGTATATTCAGGGCCTTCATCATATGTGCCCTTTAAGGGGCCTGAAGGAATTCTGTACTGGGCACGGCAATGAACCTGGCATCCGAAACAACCTGCCATATGGTATGGCCCCATTGTCTCTTCACAAATTTCATCAATATTTTCAGGTTCAATATCATCGGCATACTCGCACTGGTTATACTGAAAATTCCTTGTACGAACCCCGCCCCAGGAATTGGTCGCACCCCAGATCATGGGTGTGCCAAGGGTCCCCTGGGTCTTATTCACTTTTGCAGATGTAATCTGGTCAATAAACCGCTTGTTATACTCCAGGGCTTCAACAGGATGGGCAATCTTGATATCCATGGTGCCTCTGCAGGCAATGGCCTTGAGGTTCTTGGAACCCATGACAGCGCCCATGCCGGTTCTTCCACCGGCATTTTTAATCCCGGTCATGACATTGGCAAATACCACAAGATTTTCACCGGCAGGCCCGATAACAAGGGATTTTACCTCCTGGTCATTGAGTTCCTCCTGGATGGCCCACTGGGTATCAGTGGTAGTTTTTCCCCAGATATCCTGGGCATCACGAATTTCAATGGTGCCGTTTTTAATAAAAAGGTAAACCGGGGTTTTTGCCTTGCCTTTTATAACAAGGTGATGAAAGCCCGCCCATGCCATTTCAGGGGCAAAAAATCCGCCCATATTGGCAGAACCCAAAAGTCCTGTCAGGGGAGATTTCGCCATAATATGGGTTCTTGCTGTTGCCGATGCACAGGTTGCCGTAAGGATACCGCCGCTGACAATCAAAGGATTGGCAGGTCCTAAAGGATCACAGCCTTTTTTGGAATGATTCAATAAAAGATATGCATCCAGGCCTCTGCCCCCGATGTATTTCTTTCTGACGTCAAGAGGAATAGGCTTTACCTCCACATCACCTGTGGTAAGATTGATATAAGCAATTTTTCTGTCCAATGCCATGTTATTTGCCCTCCATCTTCTTTTTGAATGCTTCCTCGGCAATTTTCTTGTTCACTTCCCATACAGGCCCACGGATTCTTGGAAAATCCGGACGGATCCATGCGACACGAAACTCACACTTGCAAATCGGGCACTTCACATGCTTATCGCCCGGTTTCGGCTCCAACCTGCCCATACAGGTTGGATTATGGCATCTAAATTTACCATAGGTTCTGGTTTTACGCAGACTTTCGGCTCCTGACAATTTTTTGTCATCAATGGCCATTGTGACCCTCCTTACTCAAAGATTTAACAACATATTATTTTATGGCTATCAGTTTTTCTTCAGCAATTTTGGGTTTATTCAAAAGCTTATCCAGCTCTGAATTGTCCCAGCGTTTAAACAGGTCATGCTCTATCCCGATGTAATCCAAGACCTTACCAACAGACTGATTAATAATATCATCAATGGTTTTGGGGTGGTGATAAAAGGCCGGTACCGGCGGAATAATATGTGCACCCGCGTCTGCTGCCTGGGTTAACAGTCTTAAGTGCCCTTTATGCAAAGGGGTTTCCCTGAACAGCAATGCCAGCTTTCGTTTTTCCTTAAGCTGGACATCCGCTGCCCGAATCAACAGATTCTCATTATAGGAATTGGCAATTCCGGAAAGAGTTTTAACCGTACAGGGCGCAACTACCATACCCATGGTCAAAAATGAGCCACTGGCAACAGAAGCGGCAATATCTTTGTTGGTATAGGTAAAGTCTGCCATGGCAAGAACATCATCCACATCGTAATCGGTTTCAATCCGGATATTGAGTTTTCCGGCTTCTGAAATAATCAAATGGGTTTCAATACCACGGTTTTTAAGGACCTCAAGCATCCTGACGCCATAAATCACACCACTTGCCCCGGCTATGCCTACGATTAATTTTTTTGTCATAGATGACTCCTTGGATTATGTATTATTAACATACTATCGTTCGTGTTTCACTACTTCAAGCAATTTGTAACCTTTTTCTTCGATCAAAGAGGTAATTCTTTTAAAACACTTTGCTTCAAACCGGATCGTAAGCCTTTTTACCCCTGAATCGGGATCTTTTAATGTAAACAGTCCTTGAATCTGAAGACCCATCATAAAGATCTCTTCCAATATTTTTCTAATGGTAACCCTGGTTTCCCCATTGATCTCGATGGAAACTCCATGCAGATTTTCATCCCCTCCTAGCAGCTGGCTTAACGCATAGGTGAAATCCCTGTTTGACAGGGTTCCCACAAGCGTATCGCCATCCATGACCGGCAAAAAGCTCCTGCCGAATTTTTTGCCCTTTTCAAGGGCTGTTTCCACTGTATCATTCACTGAAAGCGTAATTGGTTTTCTAACCATGATATCTTTTACTTTCAGTCGTTCATTAAAATATTGAATTTCATAAATATCCTGGGTAGCAATGGCCCAGGCAGCAGCCTCTCTCAAATCCCGCCTTGCAATAAGCCCTCTGAATTTCCCATTATCTACAACTGACATAAAAGGGACCCTGTGTTCTTCAAATAAATTTATGGCATCTTTTGCTGAAAGATCGCTTGACATTGTATCAGGATTTTTGGACATCCAGTTTTTAACAATCATCTTTATCTCTCCAATGTTTTGGTTGTATTAATCAAACAGTCCCATCTCACGGGCAAGTTTTTGGGACAAATTGATGGCTGTTTTTGTTCTGAACCAGTCTTTGAGACCATCAAGCCTTAACTGCCTTGCTTCTTCCCAGTACTGGCCGGAAAGTTTATCAGGTCCGAACATGGTCTTAAACCGCTCAAGGCCTGTCTTGCCGTATCTGTCCAGTCGGTCCGCCTCCACGAGCAGGGTGGCTGATATATTGTTCATTTTAAAAACTGTCTGGGGCAAATCATGAACTTTAATGATGCTCTGTATCTCTTTAATCTTATCTTTATCATATTCAAAATCTGATAAAATTTTACCAGCAATAACAGCACCCTGTTCCATATGCTGAGCAACACTTGAGGAATCACTTTTCACTTTGGGGCTGGCATCCTTAAAATCCGTATAATCAATGGCTGTCCATCCTATATCATGCAGATACGCTGCCGGTATGACAATATCTTGGTCCCCGCGTTCATGTTCGAGCAAAAACCTGCAAAGTTTTACCATACGAAGGACATGATCCCAGTCACCATCACGGCCTTTCATATAAATGGGTTCAATTACATTGACCAGATCTTTTTCAAATGACGGATCCATTAAAAAATCTCCAATGCCGCTTGAGTAACTATTTCACTGAATTTGGCATCTTCCATATTTGCATCAACTTGAATAATTTCTATATCCGGATTAAGTTTGCTCCTTAATGTTTCTATAAAAACAAGGTCTTCTTTTGGATCATAGGTAGGATTCCCCATGCAGTCCACGGAAGACCATCCCTGCATGGGAACCATCACTTTTACAGGTGCTTTACTATCATTAAGCTTTCTTGCAAATTCATGGGCAACCTGTTCTAATTCATCCGTTGAAAGACGAATCCAGGTGCGGAATTTATCAAGATCGTATTTTCGCCTTTCATAAAATTCTTTTTTGTATTTTGATCTGGACGGCGTCATATGATTGACCGAACAGGTGGATACAATCTGTGGAATTCCCTTTTTACCGGCAGATTCAAGACGATCGGGACCGCCGTCTCTCATGTAGCCGAATAAATGTTCGCCCACACCCCCCGGAGCAAGATCAATAACCCCCTGGAAAAATCCTTCGGCAATCATCTTTTCCATGGCCTTGTCTCCTACACCGGCAGCAGAAAACCCCGTGACCTGGAACCCTTTTTTTTCAAGGGCCGCCCTGACCGAGCTTGCACATTGTTCACACGGCCCCAGCATGGTCATGGCAATGGTTTTCCTGGCATCAGTGTTCAGAGAATTATTTACATACTTTATCATGCCTTTCATGGCATAACAGGCCCTGTCCATAACATTGGTAAGCATGTCTGTCACGCCGGATATTTCAATCACCGAATGAAACAAAATAATATCACTGGTACCGATATATTTTGTAGAAAGCCCGGGCAGTGCAGCAGTGGAGGATATCATCAGCTTGGGAATACCAAAGGGCAGCGCCCGCATGACATCGGTTGCCATCAAGGAACCGGTAGAGCCGCCAAGCGCCATGATGCCGTCAATTTTTCCGGCATCATATAAATCTTTGGCAATTTTACTGGCACCCTCAATAATAATATTGGTAATGGTTGACCGTTCTTTGGATTTGT
>JAGLNZ010000513.1 GCA_023139225.1 Desulfobacula sp.
GAAATTCCATGATACCGGCACCGGTGGAGAATATGACATAATCTACCGGTAGTTGTTTGCCTCCTTTACCCATGTCAATAACCTTTAACGCCTTTTCAAATGAATATACTGACCGGCCGGTAGCAATAGCTATAACTATTTTTTTCTGTCTTAATATTTCAAAGGTCTTAATATCTTCATGGGAGATGGTTTTGTCATCTTTTAACAATGTTCCGTCAAAATCCGTAATAAAAAGCCTTTTTTCCATTTTAAATTATTTTCCATAAAAAATATTTGGTTTCGCACCAAACTGTGATACCTCTTTTTAAATGGATAAACAATATGATTTTTTTTATGAGTAAAATAACATCACATATATTATCAGCTATTTTCAGACATTTAAGATCACGTCCCACTTTTGACAGTGTTGGTATTGAGCAATACAGAAAGCTTCTTGAAAAAAGTGTTCTTGCCTTTAAGCCCGACAAATCAGTCGCGGTTGAACCCTTTCATATCAAAAACATTGAAGCTCAATGGCTGTTGCCTTTACATCATAATGAAAACCGAATCATCCTTTATATCCATGGGGGAGGATATATTGCAGGCTCAATAAATTCCCACAAGGATCTTGCATCACGAATAGCAAAGGCCTGTGATGCAAAAACTTTGATTTTCAACTATTGCCTGGCCCCGGAACATCCTTTTCCCGAAGGACTTGAAGATGTAAAAACCGTGTATCAGTGGCTGATAAATAAATATCAGGGTACCCATAAGATAAACCTTGTTGCAGATTCTGCAGGGGCCGGCCTTGCCCTTGCCCTTTTGTCCGGGCTGCTGACAAAAGAGGCCTTCCTGCCGGTATGCTCGGTATTGATCTCACCTTGGATTGACCTTGAATGTAAAAATAACTCCTATATTGAAAACCAGAAAAAAGATCCCATGCTCAACCAGCTTATATTGAAAAAAACAGCTCGTCTTTATACTGACAAAGACTTATCAACCCCCTTGATATCCCCTATCAACAATGAGTTTTCAAAAATCTGCCCCATGCTGATTCAAGTAGGAGAACATGAAGTCTTAAGTGACGACTCAAAAATCCTGACCCGTAAACTAAAAGCAGCCGGTGCAACAGTCCAGCTGGAAATCTGGGAAGAAATGTTTCATGTATGGCACTATTTTGCTAAATATCTTTGGGAGGGAAGACAGGCAATTAACAATATTGGTCAATTTATCAAAAAATATTCCTGAAAACTAATAAGATACTTTATCTAGAACATCTCTGACAACTTTCAGCATATCATCCATATCTATGGGTTTAATCAGGACTTTTTCAAGTTCAAGACCATTTATATTTTCCGGATCAAAGGCAATACCTGTACACATAATGATGGGAACTTTGGGATTTAACTTATGTATTTTTCCGGCAAGCTGTTCTCCTGTCATTTCCGGCATGGTATAATCAGTAATGACCAGATCAAATTTATCCGGGTTTTGTTCAAACAATTCAAAAGCCGCCTTAGAACTTACCATGGATTCAACCTCATATCCGTAATCTTCAAGCATTTCCTTTCCAACTTCTGCCAGATAGACTTCATCGTCCACAAATAGAATGGTTTCATTGCCTTTTAAGATTGAGTCGTCCATTGTTTTTCCTTAGTCCTTTGATAAAAAATCCTTTAAACCTTACCAATATTTATTAAAACAGACAAGATAAGTTAATTTTTAATTTTAAAACATAGGTGTCAGGGTGACCGCATGTAGATTTGAAAAAAATACAGGTGTTCCGGCAGGGGTGAAGAGGCCATACTCCGGCCTAAACTTCACAGGACGTCCATGTCCTGTGAAGAGGTGAAATCAATGTTCCCGGCGTCCTGCCGCCACATTGATTTAAACCCGGCCAGAGCATCACCTCTCCTCCCCTGCCTCTGCCTGAGATTCACTTCAGGATACTTTTTATAT
>JAGLNZ010000514.1 GCA_023139225.1 Desulfobacula sp.
GCAATTTCAATCCTTATTTCACCGGTTTCAGAGTTGATCAAAAAGATGATACCCCTGACAAGATTCAAGGATTCGGATAGAACGCTCAGTACTTTGAACAATGATTGTTTCATGTCCATATGCTGGTTCAATGCTTCACTGATTTCATATAAGAGCGAGACTTCTTCGAAATATTTCATTTATAATATTCCAAATAAATATTCATAATAAGATATTGCTTTCATATTACCATTGCTATAGTTTGTTAGCATACATTGTTGCCGGGATATTATTGCATAAAATTTGATTCCATAACAAGGTATAATGCTTTGACAGGGTTAAAAATGATGGAAGACCGGAATAAAAAGAAAAATAGTAAAGCCAGGGATGCAAACAAAACCCTTGAAGTGTTGTTTGAAATCTCAGAAGCCGTAACCTCTACCCGGAATCTTGACGAACTCTACAGAGTTATCCATCAGTCTCTTGGCAGAATCCTCAAGGTTGATAATTTTTATATTGCACTTCACCATGAAGATAAAGATTCCATTGTGTTTCCCTATCATGTGGATGAAAAGGATGAGCATCCCGCTGAAATTTTTAACTTCAGTGAAACAGCTTCTCTAACCGGCCGGGTCATTAAAGCCAGGGAACCTTTAATCTTTTTTGAACAGGATATTATTGATTTTGCAAAAGCCCGGAACCAGAAAACCATTGGAACCATCAGCAAGATATGGATCGGAGCCCCTTTAATCATTAAAAAAAGGGTTATAGGGGTTATTGCCATGCAAAGCTTCAACTCCCCGGATGATTACAAGGTTGAAGACCTTAACCTGTTAAATACCATTTCCCAGCATATTGCCCTTGCCATTGAACGAAAAGATTCGGATGAAAAGCTGGCGGAACAGCGAAAAATTCTTGAAAAAATCCTGGAATCATCTCCTGTGGGGATTTGTCTTGTGGAAAATAGAATTTTCAAGTGGGTAAACAATGAAATGCTTAATATGTTTGGATATGAGACAAAAGACGATTTTGAAAATGCTGATGCGCGAATGATTTACAACTCAGATGCTGACTATAAAGAGGCTGGAAAAATTATTTACTACGACTTAAAGGATAAAGGTAAGTCTGATTTTGATTTTGATCTGAAAAAAAAAGACGGCAGTATTTTTAAAGCCCATATCATCCTTACAAGTTCCAGCTCTGAAAATCCTTTTGAAAGCACGATAGTGACGTTTGCGGATATTTCTCAAAGAGAATTGGCTCAAAAGGAAAAAATGGAGAGAGAAAAACTCCAGGGCGTTCTTGAAATGGCAGGAGCTGTCTGCCATGAAATCAATCAGCCGTTGCAGACCATTATCGGGTATTCAACATTGTACCAGGAGAATGAGTCTATATCTCCCACAGAATTAAATAATATCAAAACCCAGGCTACACGAATAGGCTTGATTACAAGAAGGCTTTCCAATATTACCCAGTATAAAACAGTAGACTATCCAGGTGACACCAAGATCGTTGATATCTGGGGCTCAAGCAATGACGCTTCTTAAACATGAGCCTATGGTTTGTCTAAAGCAGATGGTTGGAACCAGATAGTTTTTTCAATTTTGATACCATCTGTAACAAAGATACCCGGCAACCCAATTTCCGGTTGAAAGTCAATTTATTAGCTCTTGAAAAAAAATTTGATTAATGGAATAATATTAATTTTTTTTGGGCATGCTTAAAACAACAATAGATGAACTGTAGGTTTGGGATGGGCAAAAATCAATCTGAAAACATAAGAAAGAAGCGGGACCCGGGTAAGACCATTGAAGTCTTATTTAAAATTTCCGAAGCTGTCACCAATACCCGGAACCTGGATGAACTCTATAAAGTAATTCATGAAAGCCTGGATGAAATTCTTAATGTTGATAATTTTTATATTGCCCTTCATAATGAAGAAAATGATTCCATCTCTTTCCCATACCATGTGGATGAAAAAGATGAAGCAATGGAAGAATTATTCAATTTCAGTGAAATACCGTCATCCACCGGTATGGTCATTCAAAATAGAAGACCGATGATTTTTTATGAGCAGGATATTCTCCGGCTTGCCAGTCAGCTTAAGCAAAACGCAATTGGAACCGTCTGTAAAATATGGCTTGGTGCACCTTTAATTATTAATAACAGGGTAAAAGGCGCCATTGTGATCCAAAGTTATAAATCAGCAAGTGCTTATGAGAAAAAAGATCTGGATTTGTTAAATTCGATTTCCCAGCATATTGCCCTTGCCATTGAACGTAAAGAGTCTGATGAGAAGCTGACAGAGCAGCGAAGGATTCTTGAAAAAATCCTGGAATCGTCACCCGTGGGGATTGCCCTTATACAGAATCGCAATTTTAAATGGGTGAATAATGAAATGGTTAAAATGTTCGGATATCAATCAAAATTGGATTTTGAAAATAAAAGTACACGGATGATCTATTCTGATATTGATGATTACGATTTGGCTGGGAAAAAAATATATCAAAGCCTTGCCACCACAGGTACGGCAGATTATGAAATGGACCTGCTTAAAAAGGATGATACTTTGTTTCCAGCCAATATCAGGCTGAACTGTGGGGATATAAAAAATCCCATGGCATGGACAATTGTAACATTTACAGATATTTCCCAAAGAAAAGCTGCTGAAAAAGAAACATATGAAAGGGAAAGACTCCAGGGAGTTCTTGAGATGGCCGGAGCGGTCTGCCATGAGATTAATCAGCCCTTGCAGGCAATTTTAGGGTATTCTGAATTATTGCTGCTGGGTTCCGGACCGGAAAATACCGAAGACCATAATATCAATTCCATAAAATCCCAGGCAACCCGGCTTGGAAAAATTACAAGAAAATTATCCAGTATTACCCATTATCGCACACTTGATTATCCCGGAAATACTAAAATTGTCGATATCTGGAGTGCCAGTACCGAGACGGAACACTAAGAGCCCGCTCAACTCCCAAAATTGGCAATTAATTTTTGAGTGAGCCCTAAGGAATAGTCCCTGGATTAATTTAAGGACAAAAAAACGGGGGGGATCATTCTTGCAACGAGGTCTCTTTTTTTTGGGCAAGACAGTCAAGGTGTCTTTCAACAAATGCTCTTAAATTTCTATCCGGATCAAGATTGTCTGAATAATAGTTTAAGACCCACCAGAGATTATTCAATTTTTCACAATCATCCTGCCACCAGGAAACAGACTCTTTTATGGCTTCAGGTGTGTCAAACTCGGAATTGATTTTTACGTAGAAATCATAACACATCGTCCGGGTGATTGGCTTAAGGCCGAGCACCTTGACCGTGTTTCGGTTTATCATCCCCGCCCCCTTAAAAAAATTTCAAAGTAAACAAGATTTATTTTCTAAAAGTCCTACATGAATAAAAGTAGATTGTAAAGCATAATCATTAATAAGACATTGATTTATATTTATAATTCCAGTTTGTTAAAGTGATGTTTGCCCTGTCTATATGCCCGTGTATTATTTTAAGTTGCCAATACCTGCAAGGATAAGATAAGTTGGGGGGAATGATTAATATTCAGGGCATTTAGCCAAAGGATAGTTCGATATTTTGAAAGAAAATATAACCTTTATCATCGGGGGGTGCAGAAGCGGGAAGAGCTCTTTTGCCCTAGACCAGACCAACAGGGTACCAGGAAAAAATAAATATTTTATTGCCACATCCGTACCAATGGATTTAGAAATGGAAAAACGGGTGGAAAAGCATCAACAGGAGCGCGGAGACGACTGGTATACCATTGAAGAGCCGGTCGGGATTCATGAAAAAATCAATCAATATTCTAAAAAAGCCAGTGTCATCCTGGTGGACTGCCTGACACTCTGGGTATCTAATTTATTATTTCATTCCTATGACCACGCTCAGATTGATGAGGCCGTTAAAGATCTGGAAAACAGCCTTGAGCAATGCGAGTGTCCGATATTCCTGGTTTCCAATGAGGTTGGGTGTGGTATTGTCCCGGAAAATATGCTTGCCAGGCAATTCAGGGATGTTGCCGGGTTTGTCAATCAAAGGATGGCAAAAATTGCCGACAAGGTTGTTATGACGGTTGCCGGAATTGATGTTCAGATAAAGCCAAGACGCTAATCAAAATGAAGATGGATATGCTTGCAGGAAAACCGATCAGGGAATGGATCAGCACCTTTCCGGTCCTTGAAAAAATAATGGAATTGGAACCGGTATTCTGGGTAAATTCTGAATATTCAAATTTTACAAAATTTCTTGAATCAAGTCTATTGGTGTCTAAAACCCAGGTAAATGATGCGTTTAAGGACTTTGAGATTTTTTCTTCCTATATCGCAAAGGCATTTTCAGAAACCAAACAGGCAAAAGGGGTTATTGAATCGGATCTTACCCTTATCCATTCCATGAAAAAATCCATGGAAAATTTTTGGGACATAAACATTCCGGGACAGCTCTATCTTAAAAAAGACAGTCACCTTGCCGTATCAGGTTCCATCAAAGCAAGGGGGGGCTTTTATGAGGTGCTCAAGTATGCTCAGGATCTTGCGTATGAAAATGGATTATTTCAGACAGGTGACGATGTAGCAATTTTTCATTCCAGGGAATTTAAAGATTTTTTTTCACAATATGCCATTGGCGTCGGTTCAACGGGAAATCTTGGGTTAAGTATCGGAATCATGGGAAAAAGCCTTGGATTTAAGGTCTATGTTCACATGTCAAAGGATGCCAGACAATGGAAAAAGGATATACTGAGATCAATCGGCGTTATTGTCATCGAACATCGCTCGGATTACAGCAAGGCAGTGGAATACGGCAGAAAACAGGCAGACAATGATCCCAATATCTATTTTGTGGATGATGAGAATTCCAGAAATCTATTTTTGGGATATTCCGTGGCAGGACAGCGATTGCAGGCCCAGTTGAGGAAACAAAATATTCGGGTGGATAATACCCATCCGCTTTTTGTTTATCTTCCCTGCGGCGTGGGGGGCGCAGCCGGCGGAATTACGCTGGGGTTAAAGCAGGTTTTTAAAGATAATGTCCATTGCTTTTTTGCAGAACCTGTCCATTCTCCCTGTGTGCTGCTGGGTCTTATGACCGGGGCACATGATAAAATCAGTGTTCAGGATGTCGGTATTGACAACCTGACCGCAGCTGACGGGCTGGCAGTAGGAAGGTCGTCCAGGTTTGTGGGAAAAATTATTGAAAATATTGTGTCAGGTGTTTATACCCTTGATGATGACGATATGTTCAGACTGCTTGCCATGCTCAAGCAGAGTGAAAAAATTTATATGGAGCCCTCTGCCCTGGCATCAATGGCAGGCCCTGTCAGGCTCTTTCAGAGTCTGGAAGGTAAACTATTTATTGAAAGCCTAAGGCTTTCGTCCATGATGAATAAGGCCACCCACATTGTCTGGGGCACAGGGGGCAGCATGGTGCCCAAAGATATCCAAAAGGCTGATAATGACAGGGGAGAACGCCTTTTAAGCACTGGGAGGTAAAGCGTAAGCGTTATGAAAAGTTTTTTTACGGATTTAAAATCTGCAATTTTATTTATTACCATTCTTCCGGCAGGAAAAAATGTAGCCTATTCTCCCCTTGGAATGATTAAGTTTTTTCCTGTTGTCGGGCTGATATTGGGAGGGCTGCTCCTGATATTTGATGTGAGCATTTCATATCTTTGGTCTCCTGCCGTGGCAGCGGTCCTGGATGTTGTCTTCCTCGTCGTTGTTACAGGGGCATTTCATCTGGATGGTCTGGGAGACGCAGCCGACGGATTATTCAGTCACAGGTCCAAAGAAAGAGCGCTTGAGATCATGAAAGACAGCAGGACAGGGATGATGGGGCTTGTGGCGATTTTCTGTATCCTGGCTGTAAAAACAGCCGGGATTTATTCTGTTAAAACAAGCGCAGGCCATTTTCAAACCCTGGCCCTGCTTTTGATTATCCCCTCTTATTCGCGGTCATCCATGCTGTTTGGCATACGGTTTTTAAATTACGGCAGAAAAGAGACCGGGACCGGGCTTGATTTGTTTGAAAAGGGTATTGGGTTAACCGATTTTTTCTTTGTGCTGATTCCATTGGTCATCTCCTTGTTTTTAGGGTATAAAGGCCTGGTTTTGAACTTTGTTTTTTTGGGGACCCTGTTGCTGGTATTGGGGTTTTACAAAAAGAAACTCAATTGTATCACAGGTGATATGCTCGGAGCCATGAATGAGATAATGGAAGCTGTTTTATTTCTGGCAGCCGGGGCATTAATCCTTTAAAGGGAATCAATTTAATGATTATCGGCCATGGCGGGAATAGTAAGGAGCTTGCAAAAACACTGGGCTGCGCTGTTGATGATATTATTGACATGAGCAGTAATTTAAATCCTCTGGGACCGCCTGAAAATATAGAAAAAGTTATTTGTGACAGCCTGGTTAAAATAAGATCCCTTCCCGAACCTGATGCTGCGACCATGAGAAAAGGCTTTGCAGGATTTCACGGGATTGATCAAACACAAGTTGCGGCAGGCAACGGCACCACATGGTTTATTTACACCATCCCCAAAGCCCTTGGATCAAAAAAAGTGTTAATTTTGGGGCCCACCTATTCGGATTATAAGGATGCCTGCCTCATGCATGGCCTTGCTTTTGAACATTGCCTTGCAAAAGAGCCGGATATGTTTTATCCGGACATTGATGAAATATCACGGATGGCAGGGCAGGCAGACACGGTTTTTATCTGTAACCCGAATAATCCGACAGGCTCACTTATTTTACAGGAAAAACTTATCTATTTGATTCAAAAACATGAAAATACGGTTTTTGTCATTGATGAATCCTATCTTCCCTTTGTGGATCGGGCCCGTGATTATTCCCTGGTATCAAAAATCAAATATAAGAACCTTATTGTACTCTCCTCCATGTCAAAAATATTCAGGATTCCAGGGCTTCGTACCGGGTTTTTAAGTGCTAAAAATAACCTTGTTGAAAAGATCATGACCTATTACCAGCCATGGAGTGTGAATGCATTGGCACAGGCGGTTATTGAAGATATTTTTAATCATCCGGAAAAAATAGAACCCTTTTATCGAAAAACAAGAGAGTATATTAAAGCAGAAAAGCAGGTATTCCTTAAAAGCCTTAAAAGTGTTCAAGGGCTGCAAATATTTGATTCAAGCACCTATTTTATTTTGGCCCGTTTGACAAATGGAGCGACTTCAAAGGATTTTTGCAAAAGGATTGGCCAACATAAAATATTGATCAGGGATTGTTCCAATTTTTTTGGCTTGTCTGATCAATATGTGAGATTTTCTCTAAAAGAGAGACAAAGTAATCAGCGTCTGGCAGATTTGATAATACAGGCTGTAAAAAATGATTGAAATTCAGTGGTATGTTATTTTGGCTGCTTTTATCCTTGATTTTATCCTTGGAGATCCTAAAATACTGCCCCATCCAATCATTTACATGGGCAGGGCCATTGATTTTTTTGAGGGCCGGTTCAGAAAATATTTCAAACATCTTCTAATCTCAGGTTTTTTCTTTGCCTGTGTTCTGATTTTATCTACATGGCTTGCCGCCTTTATAATTGTAAAAGTGAGTATCAGTATTCATCCGGTTTTTGGAAATTTTGTCCAGGTGATCCTGCTCTTTTTCTGTTTTTCGTCAACAAGTCTTGAAAAAGCAGCATTAAGTGTTTTTGGGGCCCTTAAAGAGAACAATATTGAAAAAGCCCGGGAAAAACTATCCATGATTGTGGGCCGGCAGACCCAGACACTTGATGAAAACGCCATCACCCGGGCCAGCGTGGAAACAGTGGCTGAAAATTTTGTGGACGGATTTTTATCTCCCTTGTTTTTTGCCATGATCGG
>JAGLNZ010000515.1 GCA_023139225.1 Desulfobacula sp.
GGAGGATGGTCTCTTTTTTCTTTTCGCCCTTTAGTTTTAAAGGGAATGCAATGTTTCTATAAATACTCATGGGCAATGGATTTGGAACCTGAAAGACCATACCGACCTGTCGTCGTAAATCAGAGACATTGTATCTTTTATCATAAATATTTTGAAAATCCGAGCTGAATTTTATTTTATTCTTTTTCTTAGTTTTAATGCTTAAGTTTTTAATACCGCCTGTAAGGATTAAGAATTTTGGAGCTAAGCAAATTTTTAATATCAGTAAAGAAAGCGAAAGTTATTGATAAAAACGATAGGGATGATTAAGTATTGCTGTGTCAAACGGTTGACGATGCCTGCAAATTTTTCCCTGTTCTTAGAAGGTGTTGTAGTTGTATGATATTTATAACTCATTGTAATTTCAGCAGTTTTTAGTCTGTCTTTGGCTTTTGGCATAAGTATTGCTTTGTTCATTATAAGTTATTGTTATGTACTGAAACGAGGGGAAAATATGAACCAAGCTTTAACTAGAATATCCGGCAAAGCCCTTACATTGTTTTCAATGATTTTTCAGGTGGCCCAAAGACAGGCAGATCATAAAAAGTTGACCCGCCATATCGTTGCATTAAATAAAAAGCAATCATCTATGGGAATTATTAATGAAGTGGCTCTTTGTTTGAAAGATATTCTCAATTACAGATTGTTTGCCTTTGTGATCAAAAAAGAAAAGGGTGTTGATATCTGGTTAGATCCCAGGATGTATAAAAAATCTCTTGAGGATATTATTTTAAAAGATTTCAGTATTGAAAATAAAGAAAGTTTAAACTACCTGAATCATACTTTCCATCCGGATGAGCCAGAAGAAAAGTTCAATATGAGCGACCTTGTTTTTTATGAAATTAACGAGGATAATTGTTGTTTAAGAATTTATATGCTTCCCCATAAGAATATGTATGGTCATCACGAAGAGGTGGTAAACCTTATCCTTCAGGGATGCTCTACAGCACTCTCCCGTCAGGTAAAAATTGAAAATTTAACGGATGCAGCCGTTATTGATCCTTTAACCGGATGCTATAATAGAAGAGAGCTTGAGAACCAGCTGAAAAGAAATATTGCAGGGGCCATCCGGCATAAAAATGATCTGTCCCTTTTTATGTTTGATCTGGATCATTTTAAGAAGATAAATGATACCTATGGGCATCTTGCCGGCGATAAGGTATTACAGGAAGTCGTCTCCCTTGTACAAAAAAATATGAGAACAGGCGATATCCTTGCCAGGTACGGCGGAGAAGAATTTATCGCAATTTTACCTGAAACCGATAAGGTAAAGGCCATGGAGCTTGCGGATCGTCTGAGAATTAAAATTTCAAACAAGATTATTGTGCATAACGATGATACCATAAAAGTAACTGCAAGTTTTGGTGTGTCGGAACTGAACCGGTGTGCCGATATGAGCAAAATTATTCAGGATGCCGACACCATGTTATATAAGGCTAAAATAAACGGGCGAAATACTGTAATGCCCGGAGTAATTAAGATTGTTTCCAATGAAGGGCCGGAAAAGAGAAAAGAACATACATTCTGAGTATGTTAAATTAATTTGTCCGATTAATTTTTTTGGGTTAATTTATCTGGGTTAATTTGTTTGGTTTCTTGACTTTTTTTATTTTCCCCACGTATTATAGTTTAAATTTATATTCATAACATTCAATTTTTTGGATAGTAAAGTATATTGATTATGGATCAATTTAAGTTGCCTTTTAATAGTTCAATGCAGTCAAATCGCCCTGGCATAAGGAAAGCATTGTGAAACAGATTGTTGGTGTCGCAGACATGAAAGTAAGCAATGATCTGAAAGACTCAGTTGTTACATATTCACTGGGATCTTGTATCGGGCTTGTCATTTATGATCCGTTTGTAAAGGCCGGCGGAATATTGCATTATATGCTGCCGGATTCTTCTATTGACAAAACAAAAGCGAAAATAAATCCGTATATGTTTGCAGATACGGCTATTCCACGGCTTTTTAAACAGGCCTATGCATTTGGTGCTAAAAAACCCAGAATGGATGTATATATTGCCGGTGGAGCAGAAATTCTGGATCAGAAAGGTTTTTTTAATATTGGAAAACAAAATTATATGGCCCTTAAAAAAATGTTTTTTAAAAATAATGTATTGATTAATAAACAAAATGTGGGCGGAAATGTAAACAGAACCATACGGCTTGAGATTGCGACAGGAGATATTTACATTAAAACATCCGGCTCTGTCGAGGAAAAAGTATGACGGCTATTCAAGAACTTATTAAAGAGATAAAAAACTTAAAGCCCATACCGGCAGTAATCAACCAGATTCTTGAAATAGTTGATCAACCAAATAGCTCCATGGCCCAGATAGCAAATATTATCCAATATGATCCAGCCGTAACTGCAAGTGTTTTAAGAACATGCAATTCGGCTTTTTTCGGTTTGAAAAATCCTGCTGAGTCTATCAAGGATGCTGTCAGCCTTCTGGGAATAGATCAGATTATTGAAATCGTATTGATGAAATCCGGTGCAAAAGTATTGTCCGGAAAACAGCAGGGGTATGGACTCCATGAAGGGGCAATGTGGAAATACTCCGTATCATCGGCATTGATTGCCAAACAGATCGCCATAAAGCTTTCATTGAAAAATAAAAGTACGATTTTCACAGCAGCCCTGCTTAAGGATATTGGTAAAACTGTTCTGGACAGGTTTGTCATGGATTCTTTTGAAAAAATATCAGCGTTGGTTGTGAATGAAAACTTAAGTTTCAGAGAGGCTGAAAAGAAGATTATCGGTGTGGATCATACCGAGCTTGGGGGAATGATCGCAAAAATGTGGAAATTTTCTCCTAAAATGGTAAAAATTATTCGGCATCATCATCTCACGGATGTTTCAATGGTCAAAGATAAAGAAATTGCCGTGGTCTATCTGGCCGATTGCATATGTATGATGATTGGAATTGGTGTGGGATCAGATGGCCTGGCATATCGATTTAATGATCAGGCGATGAAAGAGCTGGGAATAAAAGCCGACGATATTTCAAAAATAATTGCTCAGTTTGCACTGAACATGCAGGAAGTTGAAGACCTGTTAAACGTGGTTTGATAAAAGTAAATTTATATCAAAAAATAATGGTGAGATTATGGCATTTTCAGTTTTAATTGTGGATGATTCAATGCCCATGCGGTCTGTCATAAAAAAGACAATAAAAGCAGCAGGGTATGGCAATGCTAATTTCATTGAGGCTGAAGACGGAAAACAGGCCCTTGATTTGCTTAAACAAAACTGGATTGATCTTGTTATTACAGATTATAACATGCCGGTGATGAATGGTCTTAAATTAATTTGTGAGATGAAAAAAGACGAGTTATTTGAGCAGATACCGGTTATTGTAATCAGTACTGAAGGAAGCCGGGAAAAAATAGATCAGTTTCTCAACCAGGGTGCCGCAGCTTACATTAACAAGCCTTTTAGCCCGGAACAATTAAGAGATATTCTTGTCCGGGTATTGGGAGTGATAGATTATGAAGAAGACTTGAATGCTTCAGATGATGAATTCGATTTTTAAAGTCATGGAGGCTATACAACCAATGGAATGATGGCATCCTTTATCCGGGTGGATGATTAAGCCCCCTAAAAGTCGGCACAAGCTTAGATTTTAAACTTTTCAGTCATAGCCTGCAATTGAAGCATAACATTATTCAGAATTTCCGCCTTTT
>JAGLNZ010000516.1 GCA_023139225.1 Desulfobacula sp.
CCGGCAATATCTACTTCATAATATCCGTCATCAATATTTTCGAGGATGTTTCGGTATTTTTCCTCACTCTGCCTTAAGTCCTCCTCAGCCTGTTTTCTATCTGTAATGTCAACAACGACACCCTCGTAATGGGTAATCTTTCCCTCATCGTCCCTTCGCATATATGTTCTGTGATTAACCCACTTTATTGTCCCCTTTTTAGTAATAATTCGATAGGGTTTATGAGTAAAATTTGTTCTTAATTTATTTTTTCTGAAAGTTAACACCTCTTTAACTACCCGGTTCAGATCATCAGGGTGAACCGCCTTTGCATAAGATACTTGACCGGACGTAAATTCTTCCATGCTATAACCAAACAGGTCTATTGCATTATCAGATACAAACTCAATCGGCCATTCTTTCACATTCTTCCAGAGAAAGGCAACCACAGGACTCCTATTGATGATATTATAGGCCTCTTTGAGCTTTTCTTCTGTTTGCCGGCGATGGGCAAGTTCCATGGTCAGTTCACTTGTTTTATTTTTCACCCGGCTTTTTAAAACCAGGCTTCCCAGAAAGAGAAATATAACTATCCCAAATATGCCTGCGATTCCCCATTTGCCCCATAAGGGAAAGGTCCATTTTTCGGAAACGGCCCCAAACCATTTTTCCAATGACCGGTAATAAACAGAGCCTTCCTCGTTTTTTAATAATATAGTATGCCTGTCTATCGCAGCGATAATTTCATGGTTTTTTCCTTTGGGAACGGCAAAGTGAATTTTTATAGGGTTGAAAATAACACCGCTTTTATCAATATTGTATCTTTTCCCGTATTTCGTCCCGAAAAATCGGTTAACAACACCTGCATCAGCCTTATTGCGTGAAATCAAATCCATAACAGCGCTATAATCATCTGTTTCAATGATTTGGCATTTTATTCCAAATTCTTTTATAATTTTATTAAAAATATCATAGTGAATATCCCCATTTAAAACGGCCACTTTTCTTCCTGCTAATTCCGTAACAGCTTTGATATGGGAATTCTTGGCTGTATAAAGCTGCCCCCAGTTGGTCAGCAGGTTTTTTTTGTTAAAGTCATACCGTTTGTTTCTATCCTTTGAAAAGGCGATGGTACAAAGAATGTCGATCTGATTGTTTTCAAGCCTTGAAAGGCATTGCTGCCAGGTCCCGGCCACATATTTGATTTGCCATCCCTCTTTAGACGCCACATATTCTATGATATCAGCAAAGATACCCTTTCCTTTGCCATCCGTATCAATAAATATTAACGGCTCGTTATTGTAGATCCCCACTTTTATTGTTGAATCAGCATAAACCGGATAAGAAAAGCCGTATTGGAAAAGGAGAATTGAAAAAAGAACTATAATTTTTTTCATAGGACATACTCTTAAAATTATGGTTGCGTTAATTTGGATTAGTGTAATCACAACATATGAAACCATCTGTATTCTGAGTCATAAAAATAACTTGTAACATATATAGGGCATGGCTCGCAAGGGCAGTGTGGAGCCAAAGATTATTTGATCAGCATGATCCGCAGGTCCATGACATTGGTGTTGGTGGCCCCTGTTTTAAAAAGATCTGAAATGTGATCAAGAAACGGGTAGGCATTGTTATCTTTAAGAAATTGTTCCGGGATCAACCCTGTATCCATGGCTCTTTGGACACTGGTATGATCCACAATGGCTCCGGCTGCATCGGTGGGGCCATCCGTACCGTCCGTGCCCGCACTCAGGATGACAATATGTTCAAGGTCTTTTATTTTTAAAGCACAAGCAAGAGCAAATTCCTGGTTGCGGCCGCCTTTTCCGGCTCCTTTGATGGTCACGGTGGTCTCGCCGCCTGACAGGATACAGGCAGGTGTCTTCAAAGGGTGTCCCGTGGCAAGGATTTGTCCGGCAATAGCCGTATGGACGGCTGCCACATCAATGGTTTCCCCTTCAATCATGGAAGAAAGAATCTGGGTGTTATATCTTAAATGTCCGGCTTTTTTTGCAGCATTTAAAAGTGCGTCGATATTACTTGCGATAATGGTATGAAAAATATTTTCAAACACGGGGTCTCCGTGTTTCGGGGTTTCAGGAAATAATCCCCTGGAACCTTTTTTAAGGTGCTGCAGAATAGTTTTGGGCAATTGATCTTTAATATTATAGGTTTTTATGATCTCAAGGCATTGCTCAAAGGTTCCCGGGTCCGCCACACAAGGGCCAGAGGCAATGATATCAAGATCGTCACAAATGACATCGGAGAGAACAAGACAGATCATGGGCGCCGGGTATACGGCCTTTGCAAGAAGGCCGCCTTTGATCCGGGACAAATGTTTTCTAATGGTATTGATCTCGTGGATAGTGGCACCGCAGCCAAGAAGCACTCCTGTAGCCTGTTGTTTGTCTTCCAGGGTGAGTCCCTGTGCCGGGAGAGTCATTAACGCGGAACCGCCGCCGGAAATAAGACAGATAACAAGGGTTTTATCGTCAGCTTTTTGTGCTGTTTTTAAAAGTTTTCGAGCACCGGCAACACCGTTTTTATCAGGCATGGGGTGACCGGCCTCAACAAGCGATATCCTTTCCAGGCTTTCAACATGATCATACTTTACAATGACCATTCCTGCGGTTATCCGGTCCTGTAGGATTTCTTCCAGGGCACAGGCCATGGATGCCCCGGCTTTTCCTGCGCCAAGAACAATGATCTGTTCGAATTTGTCCAGATCATATGCCCTGTTGTTCACTGTGAAAACATTGTTTTCAAGCCTGCAGCAGCGATGAATGCAGGTCTTTGGATCTACCGCCGCAAGCCCTTCATAAAAGATTTCGACAGCATCCTGCCTCATTTTTTGCAGCAGCAGGGTTTTAGAAGTCATGAGCCCAGGACCTTTGGATTGACAATGTGCGGCACTTTTCCGTTTTTGTAGAATTCAATGATATTCATGGCTGCCAGCACAGACATTTGATTTCTGGCCTCCATGGTTCCCGATCCCACATGGGGAAGAATGCAGACATTTTCCATGGACAAAAGGGGATTGTCCGGCTGCATGGGTTCCGGGTTTGTCACATCCAGGCCTGCTCCCCAGATATCGCCCGAAAGAATAGCTTGGGTCAGGTCTTTTTCCTGATGGATAGGTCCTCTGGCAGTATTGATAAAAATGGCCGACGGTTTCATTTTTATAAAGCCCGGCCCGTTAAAAATTTCTTTTGTCTTGGGTGTTAATGCGCAATGGACCGAGAGCACATCACTTTGGGCCAGAAGATCGTCAAATTCAACATAGGTTGCATCCAGCAGTTTTTCCGCTGCCTTATTCCGGGTCTGGTTATGATAAATAATATCCATATCATAGGCATTTTTACAGCGCTGGGCCATTTTAACACCAATGCGTCCAAGCCCGAATATACCCAGAGTTTTATTTTTTATTTCAACCCCGAGGTTTCCTGTGGGATTGAAATATCCCCATTGGCCATTGATAATGGTTTTATGCAGAAAAAACATTTTTCTTGCAACAGCTATCATCAGGCCGAATGCAATGTCTGCGGTGGCTTCACTCATGGCATCCGGGGTAAACCCGACAGGGATGCCCAGGTGTGTGGCCTGGATAATATCAATATTATCATACCCCACGGCAAACTGGGAAATGATCTCAAGATGGGCACATTGGTTAAAAAAGTCCTTATCAATCCGGTCGGTCAAAGTGCAGAGAAGGGCATGGTGGGTTTTTGCCTGTTCAATCAGCTCCACCGGTGTCATGGGTCTTTGTTTCTCCCACATGGTGAGATGAAAATTTTCTTTTTCCAAAAGCCTGATCCCCGCTTTCGGGTATTGCCTTGACACCAGTATTTTCTTTTTCATTGAGGCTGGTCCTTTCTCTGATCTGTCTTCAGTTCAACAAATGCTATAGATTATTTTTTTGTATTACAGGTCATTTATAATAGTGATGAAATATTTTGAATTTATCGGAGCCCCAATTCTTCTGATAAATAGATGCTTGCTATTTTCCGGTATGTACCATCTGCCATGATTTTATCCAGCTCGTTTTGGAACCTGTTAATAAAGGAATCTGAAACATCTTTGCTGAATGCAAAATATCCTTTATTGTTGTTGAGAAGATAGACACTTTTATAATTTTTTGGGTTAAAGGAAAATTTTTTGATCAGCCACCTGGCAGTCGTTTCACCATAGGCCCATAAATCAATGATTCCCCTGTCCAGTTCAATGAGGATTTCCTTTACCGCCTTATTTCCATAGGAATATACAAGGTTTGCTTTTTTAATCCCGGCATTCAGCAGGAATTTTTCATTAACATCATCTTTTACCACCCCGATTTTTAGATTATGGATATCATCAAGGCAGTTTATTTTAAGTTTAAAGCCGGCTTTTGCAATCAGCACAGTTCTGCCGTGGGAGACGGGTCCGGCCCATTTAAACAGGTTCTCCCTGTCTTTGTTTCTTGCCATTCCAAACAGACATTTTTTCTTATTTTTTAAAATAGACCTGTACCCCCTTGCCCAGGGCATAAGATCAATGTCGTCACGCTTTAGTGTTGAGTCCGTTCTTTTTGAAATTTCCATTAGAACATCAACATAGATGCCCTTGAGTCTTCCATTTTCGCAATAGTTATAGGGCGGGTAGTTTTCCGTCATAAATTTAATATTATTGATAGAGTCTGCCGCACAAATGATTGAGGGATTGAACAACAGGCAAAGAGAAATTAATAAAAAGAAGATTATGGATTTTGTATTTTTCATAACTTTCTTCCCTTTTTTTCTGAAGTGTCTGTGTTTTTTATACCATAAATTTAATCGGCGCAAAAATCAAGGTATTGTAAATTGATCGGTCAGGGAGTATAAATTCTAAGGCCAATACAAAAAACAGAAATAATTACAGGTCAAGCATCTGCCTGCCGGGAGAAAAGATATGCCGTTGTCATTCAGATCTGAAAGTCATGGGAACATTGCATTCGGTTTTTTTAATATTGAGTCGGATATGCTGCTGCTGGAAAAGCTTTTCTTTTTTGCCGATGATTTTTGCAGGTGGATAAGCAAGATGGCAAAAGAGGATGATAAAGGAAGCAAAAGGTTTCAACACCAGGTATATTATATTGCTGATCCCAATGATATCGGGGATCTGATGGGGGCGATCCACGGGGTCAGGTTTAAGGGATTTATCGGCAGTGTCTATACACTGTTTCCTTTTCCTGATGATGAACAGGCTTTTAAACAGAATCCAGAAGGATATCAAACGCAAAAGGTTGTTACGAGCCAAATTGAAGGCATTTCAAAAAACAAAGAGATTTTGATTGAATTTTTTAAGGACGGCAAGGTTCATATCGGCCCATATGTTTTTGATATAAAGGTGTTCCACGAGTTGATCCGGTATGTCTGGCAGGGCGGGTATCCCCGGTGGAAAGATGAGGTAAGGCCCCAGTATGTAATCGGAATGAAAGATGCGATTAAAAAGAGTTGTAATACCTTTTTTAAAGGAGTGTTTCCATCCCGCCAGATTTGATGTATGGTAAGAAAATTTTAAATTCTAATTTCGAAAGGAAAGTCACATGCCTATTGCAGATAAAATGGTTAAAATGGTTGAAGCAGCATCCATGATCCGGAAGATGTTTGAAGAAGGGATTAGGATGAGAGAAAAGTATGGGGCTGATAATGTATTTGATTTTTCCCTTGGAAATCCGGACGTTCCCCCGCCGGCGCTTGTAAAAGAAACTTTGATAAATCTGATTAACTCTGAGACCACCTCCCACGGATATATGCCCAATCCGGGATATCCCCATGTAAGACAGGCTGTGGCTGATTACCTGAATAAAGAATACAATGTGGGGGTCACGCCAGATCTGATTGTAATGACCGCAGGTGCGGCAGGAGCTTTAAATGATATATTGCGTGCCTTGTTAAATCCGGGAGAGGATATTCTTACACCGGCACCCTACTTTGTCGGCTATAACCAGTATGCCTTTGTTGCCGGAGCAAACTTAAAAACCGTGGCATCATTGCCTGATTTTCATCTCGACCTTGAAGCTATTGAGGCGGCTATTACTAAAAGTACACGGGTCATGCTGATTAATACTCCCAATAATCCGACCGGTGCCGTGTATGCCAAGGAAGAATTGGACGGGCTTGGCAAGGTGCTGGACGCTGCCAGCGAAAAATTCGGGAAACGGATTTACCTGATTTCCGATGAGCCCTACAGAAAGATTGCCTATGATGTTGATGTTCCGTCTATGTTCGATGTTTACCCCCATACCATTGTATTAACCTCTTATTCCAAGGAACTTTCTCTGGCAGGAGAAAGAATCGGGTATCTTGCCATTCATCCTGACGCTGAGGATGCAGCCATGATTGCAGGGGCGGCCGGGGTGACCAATACCATGATGTATGTGAATGCGCCTGCCCTTTTCCAGCAGGTTGTGGGGAAGCTCCAGGGGGTTTCGGTTGATATTGATATATATAAGAGACGGCGTGACATGTTCTGTGAAGGACTTCATGGGACAGGGTATGAATTTGATGTGCCAAAAGGCGCATTTTACCTGTTTCCCAAAAGCCCCATAGAAAATGATGTGGAATTTGTAAATATCTTAAGCAAACAAAACATTCTTGCTGTTCCGGGAGCAGCGTTTGGCGGGCCGGGTCATTTCAGACTGTCCTACGCTGTACCTGACAAAACCATTACCGGCTCTTTTGAAGGATTCAAAAAAGCCTTTGACAGCGTAAAATAAAATTTTAATTCCATCAAACAGGCCCGGTTTTTATGAATTCACCAGGGTTGTTCATGAAATTTTTATAGATTTTATAATACTCTGTGTCTTCATACTGAATGGGTTCAATAACAGGGTTGTCAAAGCTGTAAATCCGGGATTCCGGGCAGGCCATCAAAAAAGGGGAATGGGTTGCAATAATAAACTGGGCATGGCCCTGTTGGCTGATTTTGATCAAAAGATTTAAAAGTTCAATCAAAGA
>JAGLNZ010000517.1 GCA_023139225.1 Desulfobacula sp.
TTATAGACAACTTCAATATTATTGACTTCAAGCAGATTTTCCATAGGCTTTCTTTTTTTCTTTTGTTTAGACCTGCCGGAAACTTGATTTGCTTATGTTTCCGGCAGGTTTGGTCTTAAAAAATTAATACTTATGACGAATTTAATTACAATATTTACTGAATTTTTTTCATGTACTCAGATTGTACGAGTGTTCCAAATTTAGTAAACTCTTTACCATTTGATCTGTATATCTGTACGGGATCAACTCCAGCATGATCAGTGGGAGAATAAGTTACAGGCGCCACAGAAGTATAGGAAGTAAAGGAGTTGTCACCATTCATCCCTAAAAGCATTTTATAAAGATTTGCTCTGTTCACTTCCAGTCCTGCTTTTTTTGCTCTTAAAATAACTTCCGTTACAATCTGAGCGACCTGAATACCACTGCCATAATTATGGGAGTTAGCAGCTTTTTTATCACGGCCAAATAGTTTGGCAAGTGCAAGCTGTTTTTTAGTTCCTTCATTTTCTTCATTGGTTAGGTACCAAGAGCATGTCCATAAATAACCATCTGTTGCATCACCAGCCAAATCTATAAGGTCAGCTCCACCAGTATAAGCCGCACCAAGGAAAGTTAATTTGCCTTTTTCACCAAATTCCTTGGCAGTAACTCCAAGGCGTTTTGCATCTTTAAGCATAGTTGCAACAGGAGACTGGACAGTTTGACAGATCACATACTGAATACCTTTGGCCAGAAAACGTTTTAACATAGCAGAATTATCAAGATCCTTACCGTGTGCAACAAGTTCAACAAGCTCAATATTAAGACCTAATTCCACTGCTTTTTGTACATCTGCAAGAGGACCTCTACCAAATGCAGAACCATGGTGAAACAAGGCTACTTTTGGTTTGTCTCCACCCTTATGGTTATTGGCTACATATTCAGCCAGTACTACAGTTTGTTCAGAATAGGATGCTATGGGAAGGAACATATATTTTGAATCTTTGAGGTTGCCTCTGTGAAATGATGCAGTAATGGTAGGGATCTGTACTTCGTCAAAATCTCTTTTTAAGGCCAGTGAACTTCCGGTGGAATAGTTCAGGTAAAGAACGATACCCATATCAAGGTATTCTTCAAAATTTCTTTTTGTGATATCAGTTTTATACTGGTCATCTCTGATAGTACAGTCAATTGTGTCATCACCCAGCATTTTGGTCTCATTTACAAATTTAAAATAATCTTCAATACCTTTGGCATAAGGGTTACCAGCATCAGCAGTAGGACCTGTAATTCCCACACATGCACCTATCTTATAGACCTTTCCCCCTGCATAAGCCTGAGCTGTAAATGCAAACATAACAACAAGAACCAATAGTGCATTTAAAAATAAACTTTTTTCGTTTCTCATGTCTCTACTCCTCCTTGGTTTAGGTTTATTACGTACAATATTTTATAAAGTGAGGCCTCCTTTTTTGTAACTTAATACCGGAATGGCCACAGCTTGGTATACGATTTAGTGATTCTCCACCAGTTTGCAATACCTCGCGGTTCAAACATTAAAAATAATACAATAACCAGACCAAATGTAAAAGGTCTTAGTGCAGTGGCCATATCCATGCTGGGTGGCAGATATTTATCTACTGTTTCAGCAAGAGTTTCAACCTGCAGATCAAGCATTTTAATTGCTATAGGTCCCCAGAAAGAGCCGTTCAATGTACCAAGACCTCCTACAATTGCCATGGCAAGGTATCCGATTGATTCATGGAGCGTAAAGGATTCAAATCCTGCACCCCTGTAAACATAGGCATGCAAAGCTCCTGCAACACCTGCGAAAAAACCTGCCAGAGCAAAGGCATAAACCTTTGTAAGCCCGGGATTCATTCCCATGGCATCTGCTGCCCTGTCATTATCTCTTACTGCTACAAGTGATCTTCCATATCTGGTTTTCATTAGGTTTCTTATGCCAAAGCCAAGCAAAACTACAATAGTTAAGATAATAAAATACCAGAACAGATAATGATCCTTTCTTCCAACTTTACCGGTCAACCAGAAAACTCTCCCAATGTATATGGTCTGCCCCTGGTTGAAAAAGTTCAAAAACTGAATGGTCCATTCAAAAATCATCTGAAAAGACAAGGTTGCAATGGCAAGGTAGAGATGTTTCAGTCTTAAAGCCGGCAAGCCGACTATTGCTCCAAAAACTGCGCCCATAACCCCGCATAGAATAATCATTACAGGCCAGAAATGGGTGATAACTACATGGGAATCTCCAAGAACCTGGCTGAAAGATGCAAGGGTATAGGCACCAATACCAACAAAAGCTGCATGCCCTATGGAAATAAGTCCTGCAAACCCTGTAACAAGGTTTAACCCCATGACTGCCACAATGGCAACTAGAATATTATCAATCACGAGCATATTTTTATTGCTCAGTTCAAAAATAAGGGGCCAGCCAAACAAGATGACAAGAAAAAATGTAAAAATTGTTCTGTCAAGGCTTGTCAGAAATGTCCGCTGTTCCTGTTTATAAGTAGTAAAAAAATTTCCCGTTGCTAACCATGTATTTGCTGACATAGATTACACCCGCTCTATTTCATGGATTCCAAATAATCCATGAGGTTTAAACCAAAGTATGATTAATAAAATAACATAGGGCATTACATCGCCCGTACCATTGAGCCCAAAGTTGCCATCCAGATACCCTGCAGCAAACTGCTGGATAAGCCCCATGATAATTCCTCCCACAACTGCGCCGAGAATAGAATCAAGACCCCCAAGGATAACAACCGGAAACACCACAATCCCAAATGCATGCAGAGTATCAAAGTTCAATCCTGTAATATTACCTATGATACAGCCTGCTGCTGCGGCAGATAACCCTGCAGTTGCCCATGCAAGGCCAAAAACTTTGGGGACTGAAATTCCAACAGACATGGAAGCAAACTGATCGTCAGATACGGCTCTCATGGATATACCCACAGTGGATTTTTTAAAGAACCATGAAAATCCGCCAATCAAAATAAAGGTAATAATAACCCCTAGAAGCTGGGTCCAGGATATGGAAACGCCGCCCAGGGACAAAGATGTTTCCGGCAGGAATGATGGAAAGGAGAAGTTTTCTGTACCAAAAGGTGTCAGGTAAATCAGGCCGTCAATGATGGACGCAAGGCCGATGGTGACCATAATGACCGAGATAATGGGTTCTCCGATCAGACGCCGCAGAAATATTTTTTCAACACTCATAGCCAAAAAGAAAGTTATTATCATGCTGGCAATGAATGAAAAGAAAATTGGAACTCCAACGGTAACTGTCAGAAAATAGGTAATAAAGGCACCAGCTGCAATAATCTGTCCATGGGCAATATTTAATACCTTGCTTGATTTATATATCAGCACCATTCCAAGGGCTGCCAGGGCATAAATGGAGCCAACCACTACACCGCTGACTACAATTTGAAAAAAATAACTCATCAGATTCCTTTCACCGTGTAAAATTCAATACTTGTTTTAACCTTTATTGATTGCCCATCCTGATATTGGAAGGATGCCTCAACATCTTTTTTATCAACAGATTCATCATAAAGGAAATCATAGAGGTTCTGGTATCTTTCCTGTACAAATTTACGACGGATCTTGCCGGTCTTGGTCAACTCTCCGTCATCCGTATCAAGCAGTTTGTAAAGCAAAGCAAACCGTTTGATTTTAAAATGTTCTTTTTCAGCCCGTGAGTTTACATCCAGCACCTGTTCCATCATGAGCTTGGCAACCTCAGGCTTGCTTGAAAGATCCATATAGGTGGTATAGGAAATCCCCCGGTCTTCCGCCCATTTGCCCACAACAACGGGATCAATGTTAATCAGGCAGGCCACAAAATTTTCTTTGTTTCCGTAAATAATTGCTTCTTTTATATAAGGGCTGAATTTAAGGGAATTTTCAAGAAACATGGGGGAGAACATTTCCCCTTTGTTGCTGTGCATCACATCAGAAAGACGGTCGATAACAATGAGATGCCCATTCTCATCAATGAATCCCGCATCTCCTGAATGAAGCCAACCCCCTTCTAACAGTTCTTCGGTTTTTTCAGGAAGATCATAATACCCGGGAGTAACAGAGTCGGATCTGGAAAGTATTTCTCCTTCTTCAGAAATTTTACACTCAGTTCCGGGCAGAGGCTTGCCAACTGTATCAGGTCTTACATCACCGTCTCTGTGCATATAGGCAATGCCGACTATCTCTGTCTGCCCATAGATTTGTTTTAAGTTTATACCAATGGCCTGGTAAAAGGTAAAAAGTTCAGGCCCCAGGGCTGCACCACCCGTATAAGCTCTTCTTAACCGAAGAAAACCAATCTGGTTAACAAGAGGTCTGAATATTAATTGTGTGCCCAGCCATGATAATATTTTTAGTCCCAATGGCATGGGTTTGTTTGTCATCCTGTAGTCTGCAGTTTTCAGACCCACTTTGATGAAATAATTATAGAAAAGTTTGTTTAACCAGTAAGACTGGTCAATTTTCAGCCAGATGTCTGAGCGAATCGTTTCATAGATCCTCGGAGCACCAAACATGAAATGGGGCCCGATCTCTTTTAGATCCGACATGGCTGTTTCAACGGATTCAGGGAAATTAAGGGTGATCCCGGTTGCCATGGCAACCCCGAAGGAGTTCATCTGTTCACCGATCCAGGCAAAGGGCAGAAAAGAGACATATTCGTCAGTGGGCTCCAGATGATCAACCTCGGTGATCTGCAACCCCATGTTTATATAATTTTTGTGGGTCAGCTTTGTGCCTTTTGGCAGACCTGTTGTCCCTGATGTGAGGCACAGGTGACAGACATCATCCGGTTTTCCTTGATCCACAAGGGTTTCAAAAAGATCAGGATCATTTTCATGTTCTTTTTCACCCAGTTTGTAAAGATCTGTAATATCAATGAACCAGTCATCGGACATATACTCTCTCATGCCTCTTGGATCTTCAAAAATAACTTTTTTAACATTGGGGATCTGGTCTCTTACCTCAAGAACTTTATCCACCTGTTCCTGGTTATCACAAAATATCGCACTGACTTTAAGATATTGAAGG
>JAGLNZ010000518.1 GCA_023139225.1 Desulfobacula sp.
GATCTCATGGGAGGGCCTGTATCTCTTGGCCCGTCATCGGCATTGCCTAAAAGACTGAACCATCGTCCGCCTCCTCTTAGATGGAGACTGACATTTTTGGCAAATATTTTCCTGTCTTCTTTCTCATCAAAGGAATGGAAACATCCCCTGTCAAATATCAATTCAAAGTCAGACTCACTCTTTTGATGTTCAAAAAAATCCTTTACATGAAAATGAATGTCTACCCCTTGTTTTCGAGATTTTGCTTTGGCTTTTTCAATGGCCAAAGGTGAAAAATCAATCCCTGTGACATCAAATTTGTTTTGAGCCAGCCAGATGGCATTGCTGCCTGTGCCGCATCCTATCTCAAGGGTTTTGCATGGCAGGATATTTTCATTTTTGATGATTTCTTTTAGGTTTGAATCCGGTCTTTCAAGCTCCCAGGGAGTTTGCCCGGTTTTATACCGCTCATCAAACATTTGTTTTTTTGACATGGCACCTCATTTTTTGCCCGATTTCTCTACAGGATTTTTATCCGGGAACAGAGACATGATATCAGATTCCGTTGCCCTGCATAGGCCCCTTTCTGTAATGAATCCCGTGACCAGCCTTGCCGGTGTCACATCAAAGGCGTGATTGACCGCCAGGCTTGTCTCAGGAGGAACCAATACTTTTTCAAGCTTTCCATTGCAAAGGCCCTGAACAAATCTTATTTCGTCAGGGTCTCTTACTTCTATGGGAATATCGATAATACCATCTGTTATATCCCAGTCAAAGGTACTTGACGGCAAAGCAACATAGAATGGAATGTTATTGTCTCTGGCTGCAAGAGCTTTTAAATAGGTGCCGATTTTATTGGCCACATCTCCGGCCCTGGTGGTTCTGTCGGTTCCCACAATGACAAGATCCACCATGCCGTGCTGCATGATATGTCCCCCTGCATTGTCAGTGATGACGGTATGGTTCACACCATGCTTGCCCAGTTCCCAGGCCGTAAGGCGGGAGCCCTGGTTTAAAGGTCTTGTCTCATCCACCCAGACATGGACATCGATATTATTGTCAAAAGCAGTGTAAATGGGTGCGGTTGCCGTACCGTATTCAACGCAGGCAAGCCACCCGGCATTGCAATGGGTCAAAATATTAACCGGTTCTCCATTTTTCTTTTTACTGATTTCTTCAATAATAGGCATGCCATACTCGCCGATTCTCTGACAATTAATTGCTTCTTCCTCTACGATTTTAAGTGCTTCATCAAGAGCTGCTATGATTCTGGCCTCATACTTATCCTGCTTTAAAGCCGCTGACAAAACCCTGTCAACCCCCCAGAAAAGATTCATGGCTGTGGGCCTGGCAGCTTTAAGCCTTCTACATTCCGAAACCAGGTATCCATTATCCGCACCTTTGTTCTTCTCCTGCACAAGGCTGACATATACTCCCAAGGCCCCTGTTGCACCAATCAAAGGGGCGCCTCTGACCACCATTTCTTTTATTGCGTGAATCGTAACATCCACTGTGTTTAAATCTTTAATAATCAATTTGTGGGGAAGAAACCTCTGGTCTATGACCTGGACCATTTTAGATTCCATGTCAAACCAGATCGGTCTCATATCTTTTCCATCCACCTTCATCCCTGGTTCTCCAATATTTTTTAAAAGTTTTTAATAAATTTTTGTGCTTCTTTTATGGATACATTCATATCCTTGATAAGTCGTGCCACATCCTTTTCAATGGATACCACCTCAGAGCTTAAAGAGCCCACCGCCTTTGCATTCAAATTATGTTTCAGGTAAAGAACATAATCTTTGAGTTTGACTAAAACCGGATACATCCCCTTTGTTGATTTATTCATAATCTTTTCAAGCTTTTGGTACTTTATTTTTGCATCCCGAAGCGATTGCTTGCTGCTGTTTTTAAGCTTGACATCGTTGATCTGGGTGATCTCGGTTTCCCATTCTTCAAACAGATCTTTTGCCACCTGTTCTACATTATTGATTCTCTTTTCAATTTGATTGGCTCTGGAATCACAATCCTCATAACTGTTCTTGAGATTGTTATAAAAGGTTTCCAGATTTCCACCATCAAAGGCATAGAGCTCTTTGATTTTTGTTAAAGCATCCTTAAACTCTTCCTGGGCTTTTTCCTGACTTTCCTGGACGTCTTCAACATTGTCAATCAAAATATGTCTTTTTTCTTTGCCGATTTTTTCCATGGCTGCATAATATGTTGTACTGCAACCTGAAATGAAAACAAAAATTGCCGACAAAAACAAAAACCTTGTAATGGTTTTAATATTTGCATGATTCATAGAGTTTATACCCCCATATAATTTTTTGATATTGTTGTGTCTGCCAATACTGAAAGTTCCTTATAGCAAAAGTTATGATTTTTATTAATCCTTTTCTTATATTGCTTTCCTTTAAAATTTCATCTACTAATTAAATGAGGTATTCCATCCATCCAAATCATTAAAGGAGGGCGCATGGACCATCAGACTAAATCCGCTATTCCTGATTTTCT
>JAGLNZ010000519.1 GCA_023139225.1 Desulfobacula sp.
TCATCCATAAAAATGACCCTGTCCCCCACTTCCCTTGCAAACCCCATTTCATGGGTGACGCAAACCATTGTCATGCCTTCGTTTGCAAGGGCTTTCATCACATCTAAGACCTCACCGATCATTTCAGGATCAAGGGCCGAAGTAGGCTCGTCAAACAGCATGATTTTAGGATCCATTGCAAGAGCCCTTGCAATGGCCACACGCTGCTGCTGCCCGCCTGAAAGATTTTCCGGGTATGCACTGGCTTTATCTGCAATGCCGACTTTTTCAAGCAGCATCATGGCCTTTTCTTCACTCTGCTTTTTACTTCTTTTTCTAACCAGTTTCTGGGAAATGGAAACGTTTCCAAGGATGGTCAAATGGGGAAACAGATTAAAGGACTGGAACACCATTCCCATTTCCGCCCGAACCTTATTGATATTGGTCTTTGGATCAAAAATATCCACACCATCCACGAGGATCTGACCCTGCTCTGCTGTTTCCAGGCGATTCAGACATCGTAAAAAAGTACTCTTGCCCGAACCTGACGGCCCGATCACAACCACCACTTCCCCGACATCGATTTTATTTGAAACATCTACAAGGGCTTTGACCTCGTGGGGGACATAAAATGTTTTATATATATTTTTTACTTCTATCATTTTGTTGAAGTCCTCCGTTCCAGATATTGTACACACATGGAAAGTGTAAAGGTCATGATCAAATAAAGTATGGCACACAGAATCCATAATTCAAATGTCTGAAGACTGGTTGTAATACCTTCACGGGTTGCCTTGGTCAATTCCCTGATGGAAATCATGCCCAAAAGGGATGAATCCTTAATTAAATTAATAAACTGGCCTGCCAGGGGCGGCAGGATGGTTTTCAACGCCTGGGGAAGGACAATATGGTACATGCATTGAAAATAGGTCATGCCGGCTGACCGGGCGGCTTCCACCTGGCCCGAATGAATGGCCCCGATTCCTGCACGGACAATCTCCACCACATAGGCCCCGGTAAAAACAGAAAGCGCGGCAATTCCGTACCATTCAGGATCAAGCTTGGGAAGACCGTTCATCATAAGAATTTTATTGATGGTGGTACCTAGGACAAAATAGGCAATCATGATCTGGACCAGCAAAGGAGAGCCTCGAATAATTTCCACATAGGTAATGGCACTCCATTTTAGAATCGGAGTATCCGACACCCTTGCCACACCGCCTATAATCCCCAGAGAAATTCCCAGAATAGTTGAGATAAGACTGATTTTCAATGTGATCCACAGGCCGATTGCCAGAAGCCCCGGCTTCCAGCCGCCTTTATATTCGGCAATCTTATCACCCGGGGAAGTAAAATCACCTTCATCAAGATCAAAGGAGCCTTTAGGGACCGTATAGGTATGGTCTCCCAAATCATCGGTGATAATCACATCAAACTTATCGCCATTTGCTTTAATTTCTTTTACTTCACCGTTGGAATCGGCGTAAATGGTAACATCCTCAATATACATAAAGTATTTGGGAACCTTGTACCACCTCCAGATATAATCAACCGTAGATGTTGCATA
>JAGLNZ010000052.1 GCA_023139225.1 Desulfobacula sp.
TTTTTATTTTTTCAGGTGTATGAAAAACCGATGTAGGTCGAATGGCCTCATGGGCATCCTGTACCTTGTTCTTGTTTTTAAAAAAACGTGGTTTGGTTAATGCAAATTCATTTCCATAAGTTTGTGAAATAAATTGCTGGGCTTCTCCTGCCGCATCCGGAGCTATTCTGGTAGAATCAGTACGCATGTAGGTGATCAGACCTTCTGGGCCCCCTGTTCCTATCTCAATGCCTTCATAAAGCTGCTGTGCGACAATCATGGTTTTCTTTGCGGAAAATCTTAAGCGGTTGATGGCATCCTGTTGAAGTTTACTGGTGATAAACGGGGGGGCAGGATTTCGTTTGATTGTTTTGGTCTTTATTTCATGGATAATAAATTGGGCTTTTTCAAGGTCTTTAAAAATATCTGTTGCCTGTTTTTGATTTTCTATTTTAACTTTTTTATTGTTAATTTTAATAAGACCGGCATTAAACTCAGGGGGAGCCTGAGCCAAAAGATCGGCCGTAATAGTCCAGAATTCCTCGGCAACAAATTTTCGAATCTGTCTTTCCCTGTCACAAATTATCTTAACTGCAACGGATTGAACTCTTCCGGCACTTAATCCTCTCTGGACTTTTTGCCATAGTAAAGGTGAAATTTGATAACCAACCAGTCTGTCAAGTTTTCTCCTTGCCTGCTGGGCATCATATTTGTGAGCATCGGGTTTAAGAGTATGTTGTAATGCCTCCTGAATGCCCTTTTTGGTTAATTCATGAATAAGAACACGATGAAAAACCCGGTCCTTTTTTTTTAAGATATCCATAATATGAAATGCAATAGCCTCTCCCTCACGATCAGGGTCAGGGGCAAGATAAATTTCTTTGGTATCCTTGGCCAGTTTTTTTAAATTTGTGATTACTTTGGATTTGTCTTTTATATTGACATATTTGGCCTTGAATTTTTTTTCAATATCAATACCAAGAGTTTTAACGGGAAGATCCCTGATATGGCCTGCACTTGCAGCAACATTAAATTGGTTTCCCACATATTTTTTTAATGTTTTTATTTTTGTTGGAGATTCAACGATGATTAGGGGTTTTGTCAATGGTATTCCTCCGAGATAGAATAGTAGTTACCCTGATGGCGGATCACACTGCCATTAAGCTCCAAATCAAGCAATTGTGATGCAACCTTTGAAGAGCCCATTCCGCTTTTTTCGATCAATACATCAATATGGACCGGGTAAGGTTCTATTAATTCTATAAGTTTTCGGTCTTTTAAGTTTTTGGTTTTATAATGGGTTGGTTTTGGTTTTTGTAAAGGTGCATGAAGATAATTTTCTTTTTTTTCATGAATAAAATGGTGGAGTTCATCAATAATATCCATTTCATTCTCGACAAGCCTGGCACCTTGTTTAAGCAAAGAATGTGTACCCTGGCTTTTTTTTGATTTTATACTTCCGGGAACCGCAAATACCTCTCGGTTATATTCTGTGGCCAGGCGAGCTGTGATGAGTGAACCACTTCTTTTGGCTGCTTCAACAACAATGCTTCCACAGGAAAGGCCTGCAATGATACGGTTTCGAATGGGAAAATTTGTTGGCAATGGATCAGCATTGATTTTAAATTCTGAAAAAACTATTCCTTTTTGTGCAATGGTTTTAAATAAACCTGTGTTTTCCCTGGGATATATTTTATTTAATCCTGAACCCATAACTGCGATGGTCTTTCCTCCTGCCTTTAAAGCACCTTTATGTGCCATGGCATCAATCCCTCTTGCCAGACCACTGACAATCTGAAATCCTTTTTTTGCCAGGTTATATGAAAGATTTTCAGAGGTACTTAATCCATAGGAAGTTGCATTTCTTGAACCGATAACAGACAGACACGGAGCCGAGTTGTCAAGTTGCCCCAGGTAGGTAAGAAAAGGAGGCGGATCCGGGATTTGCTTTAATAAAGCAGGGTAGAAAGGATCAGTCAAGGTAACAATTTGAATGTTTTTGTTTAAAATAAGTTCTAATTCTTTTTTTGCCCGGTCTTGAAATTTTTTATGGTTTTTGATGCCGTTTATTATTTTAACGGATATTTTATCAATCATTCCGAGTTGATTTTTTGAAGCATTTAACACATTTTCAGGCGATTGAAATCCATGGATTAACTTTTTATACATTGTATTACCCAAAAACGGGACTTCCCGTAAAACAAACCAGGGTAAATATTTTTCAAAAGAATACTGCATTCTTAAAATAGGGGTGTTATTCAAAACTTTTTAGTTTTTCCTGAGCTTTTTCTGCAGCCAGTGAAAAAGGATATTTTTTTAAAACTTTTTTTAAATAGTGATGAGCCCGGTTAGAATCATCCAAAGATAAATATGAATAGCCCAGTTTTAAAATCGCATCCGGCACTTTCTCTGATTTTGGATATTTTGTTTCTATGTCTTTAAATTTTATAATTGCTTTTTTATAATCTCCCAGCGAATAGTGGCACTCTCCAAGCCAATAAGCGGCATTATCTGCCAGATTGTCTTGAGGATGATTTTTGATAAATTTGGTGAACAGGGCAGCGGCATTCATAAAATTGTCTTTATCTAATAGATTTTTTGCTTTTTTATATAGACCGGACGGGTTTTTCAAATTATTTTTTTGAACTATGATTGCAGATATTTTATTTTTTTCAAGAAAGGATATTCTTTTTTTTAATTTTAAGACAGTATCCTGAAGTTCGCCTATGGTTTTATTCTTATTCTCCATTTGAAGCTTTAAATTTGCCTGATTCTGCTTGATATCGGCAATTTTAGACTCCAATTCAGATACTTTTATCTGCTGGGGATTGCTCTGGTTTTCGTTTCCCGGGCTCTTTTTAAAATAATTAATAGAGCCGCAGGAAACAAAGAAAAACGATAGCATAAGAAGAAAAATAATTTTATTTATTTGGTTTTTCAAACCAACCATGAAATTACCTTTTATTAGCAGCAAGAACAATAGGGGTTGCAACAAATATTGAAGAATAGGTACCAATAAAAATTCCAATGATCATGGCAAATGCAAAATTATGGATAATCTCCCCGCCAAGAAAATAAAGGGCAAAAAGAACGACCAGGGTGGTTACTGATGTTAAAATCGTTCTTGAAAGCGTTTCATTTATGCTTTTGTTAAACAAAGCCGGCAGTTTGTCCGTTGCTTTTGAGCCTTTAAGATTCTCCCTGATCCGGTCAAAAACTATGATAGTATCATTTAATGAGTATCCAATTATGGTCAATAGCGCAGCAATAATCGG
>JAGLNZ010000520.1 GCA_023139225.1 Desulfobacula sp.
ACAAGAACAAAAAATTCTGATATGGGAACCAGGATTGAAATAACCGGTGGAAAAATGCAGAATGTTTCAGACGCCGGGGCTCCTGTCGGTACCATGGTTGAAATAAGAAATCTTTTTTTTAACACACCGGCCCGGAGGAAATTTTTAAAGTCCGATAATACGGAAATCAGCCATATTGCCGATACCATATCAGGTATGGCCCTTGGAAATTCCCATATCCGGTTTAGACTTTTTTTGAACAATAAATTACAAAAAAGTTTCTCTTCTTCAGATGATCTGTTCCAAAGATCAGTAAACGTCATTGGGAAAGATGTTGCAAAAAAGCTATATAAGATAAAATATTCAGATGATTATATTAAAATAAAAGGTTTTGCAGCTCATCCCATGGTTACCCGCAGCAGTTCTTCCAAGATTTTTCTTTTTGTGAACAATAGGCTTATTTATGACCGGGGACTGATTTCTGCCGTTTTCAAGGGGTATCAAGGCAGGATCATGAAGGGTAAATTCCCTCTGGCGGTCATTTTTATTTATATTGCCTTTGATCAGGTGGATGTCAATGTCCATCCTTCCAAAAAGGAGGTGAAATTTTTCAAGGCCCAACAAGTATATCAGGCAGTTGCAGCAACCGTAAGAAAAGCATTCTTGACGGCCCAGGAAAATGTCATTGATTATTCAAAGTCTGAAGCAATAAAGCTTGATCCGGCTTATCGTTTTCAACATTATTCCGGGACAAACAAAAGCGATGGACTGCCAAAGGTTGAGCAGCCTGCTGTAGAATGGGGAGCACCTGCTAAAAAAGAGTTGCAAATTGCGCAGCCATGCAAAGAGCTTTTTTTCGAACCTGATTCGCCTAAAATTATCGGCCAGGTTATGGGAACCTATATCCTAGCTGAATCTGAATCCGGGTTAATGCTGATTGATCAGCATGCCGCCCATGAGAGAATCGTTTACGAAGCATTAAAAAACAGATATCAATCTCTAAATGTGGTCAGCCAGGAATTAGTTGTTCCTGAAACAATGGAACTGAATCATAAAGAGAGTGATACCCTGCTTACTATTTTAGATGATTTGGTTTCTATGGGTATCGGAGTTGAACCCTTTGGCGGAACAACCTTTGTGATAAAATCCATACCGTCTATTATTGCCCAGAAACAAGTCAAACCGATCATAATTGAAATCATTGAAAAAACCTTAACCGATAAGAATGAATTTTCCAAGGCAAGATGGCTGGATGAATGTTTGATATTGATGGCCTGCCACAATGCTATCCGGGCAAACAAGCAGATGAACACAATGGAAATGGAAAAGCTGCTTTGCGACCTTGAAAAATGTGATAATCCCATGCATTGCCCCCATGGGCGACCCATAATGATTACACTGACAAAAGATGAATTGGAAAAGCTTTTTAAAAGGGTTGTGTGACAGGTTGTGATGGTATATAAATAATTTTTTATATGTTACATTATGTTATAAACTATAATAAAATTTGGATATATTCAGACAGATTGGCCATATTAAAGAAAAGGAAGATCCCAATAAAGAACAAACAAAAGGAGTTTGATTTTGAAAATTAATAGAAATATCAGCAAAGTGATATATTTAACTATTGCATTCATATCAGGGCTGGCAATTCTAATAAATCCCTGTTTTTCCAAAGAGGCCAAAAAGGTTGCAGTCCTTCCATTTATTATGAATGCCCAGGAGGATCTGACTTTTTTGCAAAAAGGGATTTTTGATATGTTTTCATCCAGGGTTTCTTATGGGGATGAAGTTGAGGTTTTGACCCGTGAAAATCTTGAAGACATGTTGAAAAATGCAGTCCCGCCATTTTCAATTACCCGGGGTGTGAATGAATCAAAAGCAAAAGAATTGGGTAAATATCTGAACGTTGACTATGTTTTGTTCGGTAGCCTCACGATTTTTGGCAACAGTATGAGTCTTGATGTCAACATGGTTGATATTAAAAATAATATCCCTGCATTGACTTTTTTCAGGCAGGCTAAGGAAGCCGGTGCAGTTATTCCCGAGCTTGATAAAATAAGCGAAGAAATAAATTTTAAGGTTTTTGGAAGGGAAATTCATCAATTTCAACCTTTGAATACTTTGCAGAGAGAATATTTATCCTCTCAGGGGGGCGATTCTTATTCAAGCCCTTTGGTTAAACCTAAGAATTTGTTAACGGTGGATAGGGGTATTAACGGGATTGCTGTTGGGGATGTGGATGGTGACAACAAGAACGAAGTTGTAGTAGTTTACGATCGAGCCGTAGAAATTTTTAAATATTCAGTTAGCGGTAAACTATTATCAATCAAAAAGTTTGAAAAAGAAGCGGTTACTTTAAAAATTATAGGCGTTGATGTTGCCGATATTAATAATAACGGGTATGCAGAAATATTTGTTACACGAATTAAACCCGACGCCCAGCAAGTAAGATCATATATTATTGAATATGATGGTAGTAAATTTGTTTCAAAACCCAAGATCTATCCTTGGTATTTCAGGGTAATTAAAAATAGTAAGGGTGTAGGAACCCTTTATGCTCAGGGAAGTAGTCCCAAGGGGCCTTTTGTTCCTAAACGTGTTTTTAAAGCAGAATGGATGAATCAGGCGTATTCAATCGGCCAAACTTTAAGGGTTCCAAAAGGCTTTTCAGTTATGAGTCTGGCAATGGGAAAGATGGAGAACAAAAAACAGGGTTATAGTGTTTTTACTGACAAATTAGGCCGGTTGACATTTTTTAATGACGCAGGCAAGATAGAGTGGTCAGGTGATGAAGGGTATGGCGGGAGCAAGCTCTATTTTCCTATGGCGACTATAAATAAAATAGATGATAAAGACCTGGTGTTTTTTCAGCCTAAGAATATTCTATTTGATGTTGATTCTGATGGTGATGATGATCTTGTTGTAATAAAAAATAATGAAAATTCAGATTATCTTATGAAAAATCTTCGAACTTTTAAAACCGGCCAGATAGAAATTATGGAATGGAATGAGTTGGGTCTTTCTCCTTCTAGTGCACCTAGAAAGTTACCCGGACAGATCTCCTGCATTGAAATTGGGGATTATGATAATGATTCAAAAGTAGAATTATTGGTAACCCTGATAAAAAAGAAGAGTGGCTATCTGACAAAGGCAGGGAAAAGCCA
>JAGLNZ010000521.1 GCA_023139225.1 Desulfobacula sp.
CTTTAAAAGAACGCAAAAGTGATATCCCCCTTTTGGCGGCCCACTTTTTAAAAGAGGCTGAACAGGAAAGTCCGCATGCTGTTCCACAACTTGCTGATGAAGCTCTTGATGCCATGCTTGATTACCACTGGCCGGGAAATGTCAGGGAATTGAAAAATGTAATCCAGTTTTCCGTGGTGCGATCCCGGGGCAATAAAATACTGCCGTCGGATCTGCCCATGGAAATTATCCGGGATAAAGATGTTACCCAGCGGTTCTCAGAAAGATCTCATACCCGGCAAATCATTCCTGTCAGGGGAAAACTTGACATTGAATCGGTTAAGGCTGCGATCAAAAAAACCGGCGGTAACAAATCCAAGGCCGCAAGGGTATTAGGTGTAGGAAGAGCAACGCTTTACAGATTCCTTGCCCGGAATGAAGAGATAAAAAATTACCTGGATCAGTTTTGATCATTGGTTTTTTGCAAGATGAAGAGTTCTCCATACGACGATTTAATTTGAAACAGGTCTTTGAGGTTCAGATTCAGGATATGGCATAAAATAACCCTGATGACACCGGCATGGGTGACCAACAGGGTTCTTTTTTTTAAGGTGTTTACACAGTTTTCAAAAAAAGGAAGCACGCGGCATGAAACATCATAAAAGCTCTCTCCATCCCGGGTTTTGAATGTATCCATGGCCTGGCCTCTTTTTTCAAATTTTTTTGGCCGTTGACGTTTTACTTGATCAAATGTTTTTCCATCCCAAGACCCCATGTTTATTTCGTTTAAGGCTGTGGCGGCTATAATTTCTTTCCCGGTTGCGATCAATCCTGCCGTATGGCTGCACCTTTGGAGTGAACTTGAATAGATGGCCTCAAAATTGAATGATAAAAATGTTTTTTTCCAATAAAGTGCCTGCAGCATGCCGGTATAATCAAGACCGGCATCTGTTGCCCCTATAAATCGTTTTTTATCAGATCCTTGAACCTGCCCATGCCTCAGAAGAAAAATCAAGGACTTTGTATGAGAGTATTTCTTCAATGGATTTTCCGGCGGATGTCTCAATTCCGGCTTGTATGAGTTTAGTATTTTCATATCGTTTTGAAATGCTTGTCCTGGCCCAGGGTGCTTTCATTACACTGTCTGCAAACCGTTTATGGTAATTTAAATCAATGCCATGTCCGTTACATATTTTATCGGCAAAATAAACAATCTCCTTTTCCCTGATATGGATCATGGGATCAACATCTATATCCATGTGCCGGGCAATAATTTTTGAAACCTCACTGAATCCCATGTTATCTATCCATTGCGCACCTTTTACAGCATGGTCTTTTTCCTTTCGCTTGATATCATGAAGCAGCGCCGCTGCAACAACCAGATCTGTATTGATCTCATCAGTTACGGCATGAGCAATTTTCAGGGCTGTAATTGATACATCTGCCAGATGGATTCGGATGCCGTCATTCTCAGGCAGTATATCATTGATAATAGAAAAACATTCCTCCTTGTCGGGAATATCCCGGGTTTGAATTTTTCGACAGACTTTTTTATACCCCTTTTGATCATCTGCATCCATTAAAATTCCCCGGTCATGTACTTTCAGAGGAACCATCTGCTTTTTTTCGTACCAAAGCAGATCCCTTAAGGTCGTTCCTTTTTTCAAACCAAGGATATTCTTTTTTAAACGGGAGGGGATCAGGGGCGGGTGGCCCGGTGTGTCATCGAAATAAGGCATAATGACATTATCTTTAGTTTTTTGAAATTTTTGGATCATCAAATTAATGGTGGACGGACGAATGGCCGGAATATCCACCGGAAGAAGAAAAAAACCTGAATTTTCCGGTCGGATGTTTTTAATGCCCTTCTGAATGGAGCTCAGCATTCCGGATGGAAAATCAGGATTAAAAACCGGAAGAGCACCGGCTTTTTTTACAAAAGGCTCAAGCTCTCGGCAATTGTGTCCGGTAACAACAATAATATCAGCAATATCATTTGCCTTGAACAGGTTGATCACCCTTTCCACCATTGTTTTGCCACCCAATGGAAGCAAGGGCTTGAAATCATTCATTCTGGATGATAAGCCTGCGGCCAGGATAATTGCAGAGACAGGAACCAGGTGTGTTTTTGTTTGGATTTTTTGTTTCATATCATTTATGCGCTTAATTTTTTTCTGTACACCTGAATGGCATTGTAAACCCGTTCCGGTGTCAGCGGCAGTTCATTCATTCTCACGCCGGCCGCATCATAAACGGCATTCAGGATAGCGGGTATGGTCGGCATGATAGCTCCTTCACCTACTTCTTTTGCTCCGTAAGGCCCATTGGGTTCATTACTTTCAACCACAATTGCATTGACAATCGGCATATCCATTGACGTCACTATTTTATATTCAGCCAGATCATTGTTCACTACCCGGCCTTTATCATCAAATATGACTTCTTCGTGCATGGCTTCTCCGATTCCCATGGATACCGATCCTTCCATCTGGCCCTCAACCGAGGTCATATTGATGGCTTTGCCGCAATCATGAGCATCAGTGATATGGTCAATGGTGACCTGGCCGGTTTCCATGTCAACGGTGACCTGGGCCACCTGGGCGCTGCAACCGTATGCCGGAGATGTGCCTACGGCAGCACCCTTGAATTTGCCTCCCAGAAGTTGGGGTTTGTATTTTCCTGTCCCGACAATGGAGCCTTTTTCAAGGAAAGCGATTCTGGAGGCTTCCTTAAAGGTGAGTTTTTCCGAGTCGGGATTGTCGGTCCAGCCCCTGTGCTCTTTGATATATCGGGTTCTCAATACTGAAAAATCAGGAATATGGTTTTTGAATTCAATAAATCCCTTTTTTATATCCATATCTTCCATGGGAATATCAAGCTTGTGTGCCAGCACTTCAAGTACCTGTTGTTTTGCATGTTCGGCAGCCTCTTTTGTGGCGTGACCTGTCATAAGTGTCTGGCGGCTTGAATAAGCGCCAAGGTCGACACCCATATCCGTGTCGCCGGAAGCAAGACGGATATTTTCCAGAGGAATACCAAGGGTTTCAGCCGCAATCATGGCAAAGGCTGTATCAGACCCCTGGCCGATTTCTGCCGATGCCGTGTAAACAAGGGCGGTACCTCCGTCTTCCGTCAGCTTGACAATGACGGTGCCATGAAATGTATCAGATCTGTAAATGGGATATCCGGCACCGGATACAAAAAAGCCGCAGGCCATGCCAATCCCTTTACCTTTTGGCATATTCCCCTTTTTTTTGTCCCAGTCCGAGCCTTTGCGGACGGCTTCAATACACTCCGACATGCCGAAAGAACTCATGTTCAGGTCATTGCAGGTGGTATCGCCGGTATTCATCATATTTTTAATACGAAGCGCCATGGGGTCCATGCCGATCTCTTCGGCAATCATATCCAGCTGCTGTTCAAAACATGCCCTGGCAATCACGGCACCATGGCCTCTCTGGGCACCGCAGGCGGGTTTGTTATTATAGACCCTGTATCCGTCATAGCTCATGTTCGCAAGTTTATACGGGCCTCCCAGGAGGGAACCTGTGTAATACACGGTGGCAATGCCAAAGCTGGTATAGGCCCCGCCATCCAGGTAGCATTCATGCTTAAGGGCTATAATTGTCCCGTCTTTTTTTGCACCCGTTGTAATGGTGTGGGTGAACTGGTGTCTGGCCCTTGAATACATGAAGACCTGTTCCCTGTTGTAATTCATCTTAACCGGCTTTTTGGTTTTCACGGCAAGAATACAGCAGGCAAGCTCCATGGGGTTTGCCGAAGCTTTAATGCCAAATCCTGCTCCCAGATATGGTTTTTTAACCCTGACCTTTCCTATATCAAGGCCCAGAACCATGGCAACGGTCCTTTGAACATAATGCGGCACCTGGGTTGACGTAATCAAGGTTAAGACTTCTCTTACGTCATATTCTGCAATGCAGCCCTGCATTTCAATACAGGCACCGTCCTGCCGCTTATTTTTCAGGGTCGTGGTTTTTATAATATCGCTTTGCTTTAATCCTTCTTCCACATTGCCGAATTCCTGGTGAACTTGGGCGCAAAGGTTGTTAGGAAAGTTTTCGTGAAGCTGGGGAGCTTCTTTTTTTAGTGCGTCTTCCACCGTAAACACAGCAGGCAGTATCTCATATTCCACTTTAATTAATTGAACTGCCTGTTGTGCAGTTTCAAGAGAAACGGCAGCAACCGCAGCAATTTCATCGCCCACATACAATACCTTGTCAATGGCAAAAACCGTTTCATCATAACGTGCCGGGCTGACACCGTACTTGACGCTCCCGGCATCCTTTGATGTGATGACGGCTTTTACACCTTCAAGTTTTTCAGCCTTTGACGTGTCAATTGAAAGAATTTTTGCATGGGCATGGGGACTTTGGAGCAAAGCACCGTAAAGCATTCCGGGTTTGGATATGTCATCTATAAAAACAGCTTTTCCCGTTGCCTTGTCAGGGGTATCAATACGAGGAGCGCGGCTGCTGATAATATCAAATTTTTCCATGGGGGCCTCCCTGATTAATATTCGGGTTGATATCCGAATTTGGTTTAGAACATTGAGATGAAATGGCTTCAAAAATTTTCTGGTATCCTGTGCACCGGCAAAGATTGCCTGAAATGCCTTCCTTGATCTCCCAATCACTTGGATTGTCGTTTTTATCCAAAAGATTTTTAGCGGACATGATCATCCCGGGGGAGCAAAACCCGCACTGGATAGCTCCTTTTTCAACAAAGGCTTTCTGGAGAGGGTGGAGCCCGTCTTCATTGCTTAAGCCCTCAATGGTTTCAACCATTGAGCCATCTGCCTGAACAGCAAGGACAAGGCACGAATTGACTGTATCACCGTCGAGAATCACCGTGCAGGCGCCGCAATCTCCGGTGTCACATCCTTTTTTTGTACCGGTCAGTCCGAAATCATACCGGAGAAGATCGGCAAGAGTTTGGTTGGACTCAACAGCAAGTTCACAGGGTTTATTATTTATGGTCACATTAATTATTTTTTTCATTGGGTTCTCCCGAATATGTTTTATTGGGCCTGTACCTGTTTAAAGGCTGCGTCAAGGGTCCGTTTGGTCAATACACCGATCATGGCTTTTCTGTAGTCGGCAGTTCCCCTGAAATCATCAATGGGTTTGCAGTCCTTATGCCGGGCTGCTTCTCCTGCTTCATAAAAAAGGGATTCGCTTGCCTTTTTGTTTTGCAGTATCTTTTCTGCATGAAATGATCGGATCGGTGTTGCCGCCACAGACCCGAGGGCAATTCTGGAATTCATGATCGTCTGATCACTTGGATCAAATTGAATAAATGAGGCCACGTTAACAATATTGATTTCTGATGATTTTCTCTTACCCAGCTGGATATAGTGGGCACCGCAGTTTTTCCCCGGTATGGACAGTTTAAATCCTGTCAGGATTTCATTATCCCTGATATCGGTTTTGCCAGGACTCATAAAAAAAGATTCAATGGGCAGTTCCCGCTTCCCATCCGTACTTTCCAACAGGGCGTGTGCCTGGTAGACAATGAGGGAACAAATCGTGTCGGCTGCAGGACTGGCATTACAGACATTCCCGCCAAGGGTTGCCCGGTTTCTGATCAGATGGGTGCCAAGATTGTCAGCTCCTGCTTTGATTGCACAAAAATTTTCCTGGATAACCTTTGATTCGGAAAGCCGGGCCATGGTCACACAGGCACCAATTTCCACGGATTCTTTGTTGTTTTTAATTTGGCCAAGATCTTTAATTCTCAGCAGGCTGATGACATGGTCTGTTGTGATCAGCTTTTTTTTCAGATGGACTAAAAGATCAGTCCCTCCTGCAAGCAGTCTGGCATCTGTACGATATTTTTTTTTAAGTTCTATGGCCTCTTGAATGGAGGCGGGTTCATGAAATTCAAATTTGGGTAACAGCATAAATTCTCCCTCTTGTTAATGGAAAACGCATTAATGAACCATTGAGCTATCATCCAAAAAGCGATATGTCAATACGAACATATCGATTAATAAAATATATTTTATTTCTTAACTTCATACAATGAACACGATTAATTGGGTGACATGGACATCATTCTGCGGTAAAGTCGTATTTGCCATGGAGAATAAAAATACATCCATCCGTATCAAAGTCTGGATCGAGGGTGAAACAGGGGAGACGCTGTTCGGCGCAGGCCAGCTAAATATCCTGGAAGCCATTGAAAAACAAGGGTCCATCAGCGCTGCTGCAAAATCAATGGGCATGGGATACCGGTCCATGTGGGGTAAGCTCAAAAAGATAGAGCAAAGGATTGGAAAACCTCTCTTGATCAGTAAAAAAGGAGGGGCCTCAGGCGGCAGATCCGTGTTGACACCTGAGGCAAAATTCATGGTTGAACGATTCAGACAACTTACGAAGCAACTCAATGATGTGTCCGAAAAAATTTATCACAACATTTATCTTTGAAATTTATCTTTGAATCAGGGTCATAGCCTTTTCATCAAAACTGAACTCAATGGTTTCATCCCGGCTGAACTCACCTTTAAGAATCGTCATTGACAAGGGATTTTCAATTTCCTGCTGGATGACCCGCTTTAAGGGGCGTGCACCAAAGACGGGATCATATCCTTTTTTTGCCAGGTGCTCCATGGCACTGTCATCCAGATGGATCTGCAGGTTGCGCGATTTTAAGCGTTGATTGAGTTGTTTAATCTGGAT
>JAGLNZ010000522.1 GCA_023139225.1 Desulfobacula sp.
GGGAAGTTTTTTTTTTCAATATCTCTCAAATGAATAATAGCAAACTTGTATTTAAAATTTGTGCGAATGGTTTTTTAAAGTACATGGTACGAAATCTTATTGGAACTATTGTTCTTGCCGGGTTGAATAAAATTTTGGTTGACGACTTTATAAGAATACTAGAAAAAAATGATAGAACAAAGGCCGGGCCGACAGCACCGGCCCATGGACTGTTTTTAAAAAAAGTAAATTATTCGTGATCCCTGTCACAATTATTGAGGTTTCAAACTAGTTAATTTGGCCTTTATATTCCACTTTACAAAAATCCTATTTTTATCTAATGTGATGTAAACTATAGATAAAAGGATAGACCATGAAAAAAACTTTTTTTAATCTGGTTCAGGACGTCCAGAAAGAGGGGGAGTGCAATCATTGCGGTGGATGTGTTGCATTCTGTTCAGCAATCAACTACGGCGCTCTTGACATTGATGATCAAGGAAAGCCTTTTTTAAAAGATATTGAAAAATGCAATGAATGCGGCCTATGCTATAGCATATGTCCACAGACACATGAGCTTGATGATGATATCAAGCAGAACGCAAAATGGGAAGAGCCGTCTGGACGTATTATCAGCTTCGATGTCACCCGGGCTAATGATCCCGGCATAAGACAGAAAGGAACTGATGGAGGGGTTGTGACGGCAATTTTATGTCATTTGTTTAATACCGGAAGAATTGACGGGGCAATTGTTTCCAAGCCCACACCCCATGGCCGGGTCCCTTGGCTTGCCAGAACCGCAAAAGAAATTATGGATTCAGCAGGATCACATTTCGGCTGTTCCCATGGTATGAACAGATTTGCCAGAGACTATGTCACTTTTTCTCCCTCTATAAAAGCATTGGCCGAACTTAAGAAATCTCCCATGGACCGGCTGGCTTTTGTGGGAACCCCTTGCCAGATCAATACCATCAGAAAAATGCAGGCGTTGAGTATTCTTCCTTCTGATGCCATTTCCCTGTGTCTTGGTCTTTTTTGTTCAGGAAACTATTTTTTCCAGGACAATTTATTCGCCAAACTGGAAGAAAAATATAAATTTTCTTACACAGATGTAGAAAAGATAAACGTTAAAGATAATTTTATTTTTACCCTGATATCCGGGGAACAGGTTGACATCCCCATTGCCGAGCTGCACCCGGTAAGAAGATCCGCCTGTAATTTTTGTGAGGATTTTTCAGCTGAATATGCCGACATTTCATTCGGCGGCTTAGGTGCTGAGAACGGATGGACTACTGCCATCATCCGAAACTCCATAGGAAGGAAAATATTTGAGGATGCCCTGAAAAATGTGATCACTTCCTTTAGTGTCAAAGATAATCCTAAATATATTACCCAGGCACAAGAAAAAATATTCAATGTCTCCATACAAAAAAAACAAATATCTGAACAAAACCAAATAGCCCGGAAAAAAGGGGTCCGTTTGGCCCAATTATCTATCTGACAATAAAATGAGTTTTAAACCGGAGGTTTGTCGTGAGAATAGCTATAGTCGGAGCAGGAAAAAAATGTTTTTACCTGATGGACGTCATTGAAAAACATGAATTTCAAATAGTTTCCCCGGTTGTCGTGGCCGTAGCCGACATTGACAATGATGCTCCCGCTCTTGTAAAAGCCCGGGAAAAAAATATTTTTGTTACCAATGATTACAATGACTTTTTTAAAATGGATAACATAGACCTCATTGTTGAGCTGACCGGGAATCTGGATATTTATAATCGAATTTTATCTAAAAAAACTAACAGGGTCAGGGCTATAGCCCACACCACGGCAATGCTTTTCTGGGAAATAAACCTTGCAGCACGAATGTACTACAAGGCCAACCGGAAGCTTACCGAAACCCAGTTATTGTACGATGTTATGATTAACAGACTGATCAATGAACATGTTATTGTCATTGGCTTGGATCACAAAATACTGGATATCAATGAAACCTTTTTGAAAAACCTTGGATTGACCAAAGACGATGTTATTGGACATTATTGCTATGAAATAACCCATCGCCAGTCTGTACCCTGTTCCGGCAAGGAGCATCCCTGCCCCCTTGCAGATGTCAAGAAAACAGGACAACCCTCCAAGGCAACCCACATTCACATAGACCAGAACGGCAACAAACAATATCTTTCCATCTCCTGCTACCCTCTCGTTGAAAAAGACAAATTAAAAGGGGTTATTGAACTTTCAAAAGATATTACCAGGGAAATTGAGATTGAAAAAAACATGATGCAACAAGAAAAATTGGTTTCCATAGGACGGCTTTCAGCAGGGGTTGCCCATGAAATCAACAATCCCCTTACGACAATCTTAACATCTTCAATGCTGATACAGGAGGATCTGGAAGAAGGGACACAAATGCATGAAGAACTTACCATTATCAGCAACGAGGCCTTACGCTGCCGCAAAATTGTAAAAAGCCTGCTGGACTTTGCCCGTCAAAGCAAATCATTCAAAAAACCTGATGACCTGAACAATGTGATAAAAGAAAGCCTGATCCTTACACGAAAACAGGCCAAATTCAAAGATGTATCCCTCAGTGCCAGTCTGGCAGAGAAGCTGCCACTGGTTGCAATCGACAAGGATAAAATTCAGCAAACTATTATTAATCTGACTTTAAATGCTGTTGAAGCAACCCCGCCAGGCGGAAAAATTCAGTTATCCTCACAATATCTTGAAGAAAAAAAAGCCGTAGAAATAAGAATAAGTGATACAGGGGAAGGCATCCATGTCGAAAATCTGGATAAAATTTTTGAACCTTTTTTTACAACAAAAAAAAATGGGACCGGCCTAGGCCTTGCAATCACCCATGGTATTATTGAACAGCATGATGGGACTATTCAGGTCAAAAGCACCATTGGTAAGGGGACTGAATTTTATATCCAATTCCCGTTAACCAGAGACAATGACCATGACAATTGACAAGACTGTATCCATTCTTGTTATTGACGATGAACTGCATATCTGCCGCAATTGTCTAAAAATACTTGCCCGGCCACATTATGAGGTTGAGTACACACTCAATGGATTAGATGCCTTGAAACTCATGGAATCAAAACCATTTGACATTGTGATTACCGATCTTTCCATGGAACGATTAGGCGGTATGGAAGTCATTGCCCGTATCAACGCCTCTTTTTCAGACACCATTGTAATAGTGATGACAGGTTATGCCAGCGTATCTTCTGCTGTTGAAGTGATGAAAATGGGGGCCTTTGATTATCTTCCCAAACCCTTTACCCCCTATGAACTCCGTGCGGTTGTTAAACAGGCAGTCGCCCGGATGGAGCTGAGAAAACAGCAGACTATACTTATTAGCCACAAAACAAAAAAAAAGATTTCCCATCAGCTGATCGGAGAAAGTCCTGGGATAAAAAAAGTTATTAAAATGGTTCAAAAGGTTGCCGCCACAGACGCAAATGTCCTGGTCTATGGTGAGAGCGGTACCGGCAAAGAACTTATTGCACGTGCAGTGCATGCCAACAGCAACCGGAATAAGAATGTTTTTTTTGCTGTTGATTGCGGAACCCTTTCTGAAGAACTTCTTTCATCTGAATTGTTTGGTCACACCAAAGGTGCTTTTACCGGTGCTGATAAGGACAAACCTGGCATTTTTAAACTTGCCCATGAAGGTACTGTTTTTCTGGATGAAATCAGCAATACCAGCCCGGAAATTCAAAGCAGGCTTTTAAGGTTCCTTGAAACCAGGGAATTTTTGCCTGTTGGAAGTACGAAAATAATTAAGGTTGACGTTCGTTTAATATTTGCAACCAATAGAAAACTTGAAGAAATGGTTCAAAAAGGCCAGTTCAGAGAAGACTTCTATTATAGAATTTTTGTTTATCCCATAGTTATACCAACCCTGAATGAAAGAAAAATAGATATTTTGCCCATAGCTTATTTCTTTTTAAAACAATTTTGCAAAAAAATGGGGAAACATATTGCACAATTTGATGAAACATCGGCAAATCGATTAATTGAGTATCATTGGCCTGGAAATGTAAGACAGTTGAAAAACGTTGTTGAACGTGCAGTCATTCTTTGTGAAAATACTGTGATTACTTTAAAAGAGCTTCCCATGCTGGGGGAAATAAGCGAAATTGATGAAATGATTGAAAGCATCCCCAAAACAAATGAAGACCTGAAACTCTTGAAAAAGAAAATTCGGCAAAAGGCCGTGAATAAGGTTGAAAGAAATTTTATTTTAACTGCCCTGGCAAGAAATAACTGGAATATAACCAAAGCATCTCAGGAGACCGGTTTACAGCGGACAAATTTTCAGGCACTCATTAAAAAGCATAAAATATCCCGCCCATAACACAGTATTCGTCCCTAAGAATCATCATTACTTATTATTAAAATATTTTCATTATACACTGTATATCTTTTCAATACACCCACCTTTCCTTGAGCCCCTGTCCCCGGTTAAAAAGAAATCTACACATTCAAGTGTATAAAAAAAATATACAAAAAGATAGCCAACCCAAAAGCTCTAATCAGTAAAATTCAATAAAATCAATCATTTATAAATTATTTCCCTTTTGGCACACTCCCTGCAAATTCACTTTTTAAACATTAATGAAATTTATGATCAACTTAATGCAAATTTAACAGGAGGCTTATTATGGAAACTCAGACAAAAATTATGGTCGTTGACGATGAACTTGGTATTTGTAAAAATGTGGAAAAAATCCTTACAAAAAACAACTATACGGTTGTTCATACCCAAAGTGCCGCCAAAGCCCTTGAGATGATGAAAAATGAATCTTTTTCCCTTCTCATTTCCGATATTGTCATGCCGGAAATGAACGGCCTGGAGTTATTGAAACACGTTGCAAATGAGGTGCCGAATATTAAAACCGTCATGATGACAGGATATGCATCAACCAATACCGCAGTGAAAGCGATCCGCCTTGGAGCACTTGATTATATCCCCAAACCGTTTACTCCGGATGAGTTAAGAACAACTGTAAGCAGAGCTCTTGAGGGTGAATTGACGGAAATGATTATCACAGATAAGGAAAGAGAGTCCATTGAAGTAATGGATATTGATATAGACTTTGGCTCTGATGCTGCGAGTAATCTTGTCAAGCCTGATACGGAAATAGTTTTAGAGGAGGTTGCAAAAATAGTTGAGTTTCATTGCAGTGTCGGCGATATGGTTTGCGATGTTATGGAAAAACTTGGGACCACCTGTAAAACAGGAGTGAAAAAAAATTATTGCCCTAAAATCAAGGCACTGGAAAAAAAGAAGGCAAAAGCCGCAGCCGCATTTAACCCTAAAACCATGATCGGCATTGACCAGCCTTTTGACTATGATGAAGTGGTGGCTATCACAGGACCTGAATATGTTCAGCATATGAACAGGGACGGCTTTGCATTCCTTCCCTATGAAAAGCTCAAAAATGTCAGTCCCAAAGACCAGCCTTTTGATTATGACGAAGTGGCGGCAGTTACAGGGACTGAATATGCCGAGCATATGAACAAGGATGGTTTTGCATTCCGTTCCTATGAAGAGCTGAAAAAGGACAGCCCCGATAAGGCACAAACAGACGACGAGGCTGTATTGAAAAACATTCTTGTGGTGGATGATGAGGTTTCAGTTAACAATAATATCCGAAAAATTCTTGGAAAAAACGGTTTTCAGGTAGATCAGGCTGTTACAAAAGGTGAGGCTATTGAAAAAATAAACCAACAGTCTTATAAACTTGTTCTTCTGGACTTAAGAATGCCTGGAGTATCCGGACTGGAACTTCTCAAAACCATTTCTGAGACACAACCGTCTGCAAGAGTGATAATCATAACAGGCTATGCCAGCATCGGAACAGCCATTGAATCCGCAAGGATTGGTGCTGTTGATTATCTTCCCAAACCCTTCACACCTGATGAATTACGAGATGTTGCTGAAAGGGCCTATGCAATAGCAGCATAATTACGCACCCCGCTTATCTTTAAAGGCCTCCTGTTCAGGTTGAAATACACCCGGACAAGGAGGCCTTTAAATTTTCAATTACTCGTGATCTTTTATTTTTTTGATATGATCGTTGTAATGTGAGATGATGTCCCGCCTGTAGATTAAACCGATCAGTTTGCCTGAATTTTCTTTTTCCATAACAGGTAAGGCATCAATATTTTTTTGAGTCAGCTTTAAAAGTACTGTGTTCAGATCTTCGGAGGGTGTGGTGCAAATCAGGTCGGAAACCATGATATCTTTCATGACAACCAACTCTTCTATATGCATTGTAAAAATAACTTCCCTGATAT
>JAGLNZ010000523.1 GCA_023139225.1 Desulfobacula sp.
CCAGTCAAACGATGATATATTCGGCATATTGATTTTCCTTAACGCTTTTATTCTCATATAAGATGGTTGGCATAGTGTATTGAAAATGGTAAGTAAAGGGGTCATGTCAAGATCAAAACACTAGTCCAGATCCAGTTTTATTTTACACTGATTGCATTTTACAACGCCCCGGAAAACTTTATTACCGCATTCAGGGCAAAAATAGCGGGCTTCTTCGTCTTGAATCCATTTTGGGGTGCCAAATTTTCGTCTATATGGGACAGCTCTTAAAATTACTTTTTTTCCAACAGCCATGGAAAAATTTTCAATATGCTGACAGGGAAATTCATCACATTGATGACACCCTGTATATCCTTTTTTTTCTGTGCAGTCCCTGATCTCACACTGCCTGCAATGCATAAACAGATCATCAGATAAGCACCCCCGGCATTGTATGTCTCTGGCTGACATATTTTCACTATTAGGAAGAGTGCCCTTGCCGGGAACTTTTCCCTTGTAGAGTCCCACTAACCCTTCCTTAAATTTTTCATTATTATCACGATCTGCTATATAAATGGCGCAGACGCCGCAATAAAGTCCGCAAGGCGAAATAAAAGCCGGATTGATTTTCATGATTTTACTCCTTTGTTGTTAATAATAAGTAAAGACCGGTCGGTATATTAAAAAATACAATAATCTGTCAAAGAAAAATATCCCCCTTATTTTTTTAATATCTTTAAATACAATATCTTTTCTCGTCATTATTGATATCAAATTACTCAGGATGAAATTAGGTTAAAAAAGTGGATTATAATTTCCTTGATAATATTTTCGATGACAAGAAATGTAACAGTGTTGCCAGGAAAAGTCACAATTTATTTTATTGAAATTTTGTTGCGATAATAACCCTTTTATATTTAAGCGAAATAAAGGTTTCTAATGCTTGGTATAACATTTGCTTATGAATTAATTCTACATATCCCGTCATCAAAAAAATAGGGTGTTCATAATACATCTAAGATGGATATGTGGTGTACTATGAATTCATCCTAACGGGAATTTAGTTTTAAATGTATATCATTAAATTTGATTTGAAAGGACAAAAATGAAAAAAATTGCATGTGGAATTGTATTCATCTGGGCAGCTTTATTGATAACAGGATGCGTTGCATCTAAGAAAATTGAAATTGTAGAATTAAAAAAAGGGGATATAGAACTCATAAAAGTCAATGACTCCAGATGGGATGGGAAATCAGTTCCAGAAGGGGAGCAAGGAAAACAATGCGGGGGAAGCAATCCTCATTTCCCTTCGTTAACTGTTGACTTAAAGGGACTAAGGCAACAGTTTAAAAGCAAAATAGTCGGCATTAAAATGTATGCTTATGATGTTGATTGGAGAGGTGGACACCACGGCAGATGGAGTTATGAATTTGATTCTGATGCAAATATTTTTGTATCTCCTAAGGTTCCAAGCGAAACCATGACGATGCCTAAAGGGGTAAAAGGGATATCGGGTCACACCGCAGGCAGTAAATTTTCATCAGGCTATTATCTTGCACCGTCTTCATGCGTTGTAGGTGGAGGACATAAATATTTTACAGATATCACGTTTGATCTTGAAAATGATGAAAGCATAACCACTACATTCAGTCAGGGTGTTTATTGATAGAATATACATTTTAATCCGAATGGAGGGCTCTCGTGAGAAATCATAAAAGAGAGCCCTTTGTTAATGACCTGTCTCAGTTTTCCTACCAAGGGTAGGTGAGTGATGTTTCAGAATTTCTCTAATCCTCATACCACCCCTTGCCATAAGTTCAAGCATTATCCTATTCCTGGGATTTAGTGGTTCTAAAAAGTCAGGATAGCTTTAGTAGTGAGCTATCGGTTTCTAAAAATCAAAACAAGATAGTACTCGGGTTTTCAGTTTGTTTTGCTAAAATATAACAAAACCTGTCAAAATAATTATTATTAAAAATATTGACAGGTTTTGTTTCATGAGTTAATGATACTTATAATATGGTGTTATGTAATATCAATATAAAAAATAAGAGAAGGCCCATGTTTTTTAAAAACAAACCCATGTGGGGGAAAAAAACCAAACTCAAATCAAGTTATGACGTGGTAATCATAGGCGGTGGACTTCACAGCCTGGCTACGGCTTATTACCTTTCAAAGGAACATGGTATCACCGATATCGCGATAATTGAAAAAAATTATATCGGATTCGGCGGTGCCGGAAGGAATACTGCGATTGTTCGTGCAAACCAGAGGACCCGGTATAACGTTCCGCTTTATAAGGAAGCCCTTGACCTTTGGCCTGTTCTGACAAAGGAATTGGATTACAATTTAATGTTCAATAATTGCGGCAACCTCAATCTGATGCATTCAGAAGCTGCCATGAAAGCAGCTCGAATGACAATTGCAACGGCCCAGTTTCACGGCGTGGAAAGTCATCTTATTGATGCAAAACAGGCCAAGGAACTGGTGCCTGCACTCAATATTTCCGAGGATATTACCTTCCCGATTCATGGAGCCATGTTCCATCCGCCCGGTGGCGTTGTCCGCCATGATGCCGTTGTCTGGGGGCTTGCAAAAGGATGTGCCAAAAATGGGGTGCAAATCCATCAGCAGACCGAAGCCCTTGATATCGGTACTCGGAACGGGAAAGTAACATCGGTTACAACGAGCCGTGGAACCATTAACACGAAACAGGTATTGATTTCAGCCGGTGGATATTCGGCCGCGCTGATCTATGATATGCTCGGCATTAAACTGCCCATCAGTGTTCTAACCATCCAGGCCATGGTGACCCAGCCCTTGAAACCGGTCCTGGATCACGTGGTTTCATCCGGCGCATATCACTGCTATGCCAACCAGACCCTGAAAGGTGAAATCGCTACAGGTGCCCACATGGACCCCTGGCCAAATTATACCACCCTGAACACAGCCCACTATATTAAACACCAGGCCGAAGCATTATCCGAATTCCTGCCGTGCTTAAGAGGGGTCCGATTCATGAGAATCTGGGGCGGGCTTGCTGACATGACGCCTGACATGGCACCGATCATGGACGGCAACGACCAGGTTGAAGGTTTTTTCATGGATTGCGGATGGGGATATTTCGGGTTCAAATCCTGTTCAGCCGTGGGCAAATATATGGCGCAGTTCATGGCAGGTAACGAGTGTCCTGGTATGCTCAAACCATTTAATCTTAATCGGTATCAGGAACATAAACTCATGGGCGAAACCGCAGCGCTGGTCAACTACAGCCCGGACAATTAGATAACTTAGGAGATACGAAAATGGCATTAACGATTACTTGTCCGATCTGCGGAAAAAGAAATGGATATGAATTCAGGTTCGGTGGAGAGGAAAAAGGTCCAAGACCCGAAGAAAAAGACCTGACGCCGCAAGCCTGGTGCGATTATGTGCATATGAATAAATGTGTGGCCGGCGTACAGGAAGAATGGTGGTTTCATAAGGACGGATGCGGTTCCTGGTTTAAAATCCTTCGGGATACAACCACAAACCTTGAACAGGCAGCAGGGGAGGCAGCAAAATGAACAGGTTGAGTCAATTGCCGACTTTAAAAATCGATACAACACAGAAGCTTGCCTTCACGTATAAGGAAAAGACATATTTTGGCGCAAAAGGGGACACTATTGCCAGTGCGCTTTTTGCAAATGGTGTGAGAATCTTCGGCCGGAGCCTGAAGTATCATAGGCCAAGAGGCCTTTACAGCCTGGACGGTGAATGCAGCAATACCTGCATGGAAGTTGACGGTGTTCCCAATGTCAGATGCGAGAACACGTCTTTAGAAGACGGTATGATCATCAAGGAGCAGAATGTTAAAGGGTCTGCTGAGTATGACATGATGGGTTTCCTGGACAAGATGGACTGGGCCATGCCGGCAGGGTTTTATTATAATGTCATGCATAAACCGGCCAAAATCTGGCCGCTGGCCATGAAACAGATCAGAAAAGCAGCAGGACTTGGCAAGATCGCCCCTGATCATGAAATTCCGGGCAAATATGATGAAATATTTTTAAACACAGATGTTTGTGTGATTGGGGGGGGACCTGCAGGTATGACGGCAGCCCTTGCAGCGGCCCAAAAAGGACTGCGGGTCATCCTTATGGAATCCCGCCCCTGGCTGGGCGGATGTTTTGAATATAGGTCACGCGAATACCAGAGCCGTCAGACCCTCCATGACAGGGCGGTCCAGCTTGCCAAAGAAGTTGAAAAAACGGAGAATATAAGGTTGTTTACCCATACCTCAGCCGTGGGTACTTACAACAACAATCTGGTCACAGGCTTTCAGATCGGTAAAAAAGAAGACATCTTTGATCAGCGATATGTTGAAATCCGTGCCAACAGCGTGATTTCTGCTGCCGGTGCCATTGAAAGACCTCTTCTTTTCGACAATAATGAAAGACCTGGCGTTATGCAGGCCGCCTGTGCTTTGAGGCTTGCCAAAACCTACGGACAGCTGCCGGGTAAAAAAGCAGTCTTCAGCGTAGGGCACGATTTCGGGCTTGAAGCTGCTATTGAACTGCACGACCTTGGTCTTGCCATTGCCTGTGTCACTGATATCAGGGAAGACGGCCAGAATCTTGAACTTGTTAAAAAAATCCGGAATAGAAAGATCCCATTGCTCAAGGGCTGGGTTGCCACAAAGGCGCACGGCATGAAAACGGTTAAAAAAATCAGCATATCAACCCTGGACGGTCAAATTTCCAAGACATTTGCCTGCGATGTTATCGTGGCTTCTGCCGGATTCACTCCTGTGACCGGCCATATTACCGTAAATCAGGGCACCCTGAAGTATGACAGCCATACCGGTGCGTTTCTGCCTGACCAAATGCCGGAGAAAATGCATGCGGCCGGCCGTGTTCTGGGACTTGAAGATCCCAAATCAATCGAGGTTTCAGGAAAACTTGCCGGCTTAAAAGCGGCCTTTGACTGTGAGAACTGTTCCATTCAGGAGCTGGGTGATGCCAAAAAAGAACTGGAAGCCCTTCCCGGACCCGCACGTGGCAGCAAACTTGTCACGGCCCCCGTCAAAGGGCGCAAGACCTTTATCTGTTTTGATGAAGATGCGACTATTAAAAATATCAAACAGGCCATTGAAAAGGGCTTTGATGTACCCGAGCTGATCAAGCGGTTTACTGCAACAGGGCTTGGACCAGGACAGGGGGGTATCCCCGGACATAACCTGCCGCTTTTTGTTGCTAAATACCAGGCATTGCCCGATATCTCCATACGGCCGACAAATGTAAGGCCGCCATTGGTGCCGACTTTGATTGCGACTTATGCCGGAGCCAATCACAAGATGTTCAAGACTACCCCCATGGATGAGATGCAGCGCAAAGACGGCGGTATTTTCAGAAATATCGGCGTATGGCAGCGGGCACGATATTTTTCAAATGATTTTTCAAGCAGAAAAGAGATTGAAAATGTCCGAAATAATGTGGGTATGCTGGATGCTTCCACCCTGGGAAAATTTAGAATCCACGGGCCGGATGCATTAAAAGCACTCCAGCGGGTGTTTGTTTCCGATATGTCCAGGGTAAAACAAGGACGGGTCAAATATTCAGCCATGTGCAATGATGACGGGTGTGTCATTGATGACGGTGTTGTGATCAAGCAGGGTGAAAACGATTACTATTTCACCACATCCACGGGACGTGCCGGCCAGACTATTGAGTGGATCCGGTATCATACCCGCTATGACGGATGGGATTTTGCTCTGGTCAACCTGACCGATTCCATGGGCGTGATCAATCTTTCCGGCCCCAATGCCAGGAAGGTCATGGAAAAAGTTGTGGATATCGACATATCCAACGAAGGTTTCGGATTCGCCGAATATAAAACGTTCAATATTGCAGATACCATTCCTGTAAGGGCCATGCGCCTGGGATTTGTTGGAGAGCTTTCCTATGAACTTCATGTTCCGGCGTCTTACATGAAAGCGGTATGGATAATGCTCAAAGATGCGGGTAAAGAGTTTAACATCAGGAATTTTGGTGTTGAAGCCCAGAACGTGCTGCGTATGGAGAAATGCCATATCATCCTTGGTCAGGAATCTGAACAGCGGACCAACCTTTTGGACGTGGGCTTGGGATTCCTGTGGGATCGCAGCAAAGCTGACGCAAAAACCGTGGGTGCCGTGGCGCTGAGACAGGCTGAGAATGACCAGACCCGGTTTAAACTTGTCGGATTCAAGATGGAAAACAACGGGCGTGCCCCAAGAGACGGTGCCCTGGTTGTGGATGACAAAGTCAGGGGCTATATTGCAACGGCAAGAGACAGTTTTTCCTTGAACGAGGCTGTCGGTATGGCATTGGTTGAGGCGCCGCTGTCCAAGATCGGTACCCGGCTTGAAATTTTTGAAGATGAGTGCGGTGATGACCGAATTTACGGAAAAGTGGTAGCAATGCCGTTTTATGATCCTGAAGGTAATAGGATGAAAATGTAAGGGAATAGTCATGAAAGAGTTACAAAGAATTTCACCGGTTGTGTTTAAAAGCACCCCCTTGAAAACAAAAAAAAGGGACAACTTGGACCTAGTAATGGAGTACAGTGCAGAAGGTGACGGACCATTTATAGTTGATTTAAGTCATAGCCCCAGGTTTGATGTACAGAGTTCCGATCTTGCGTCTGTCACGCCGTTGGGGATCACACTTCCGGAAATACCGGGTCAAAGTGTCCTTGAAAAAGGCGTACTGGCCAACCGGATGAACAGCACCCAGGTCTCATTATTCAACCTTGCCGGAGACGAAAGTGTTGCCATGCCCACTGAATCTGTTTACGGCGAATCCATGTACACGGATGTCACGGAATCGACACTCTGTGTGGCCATTATTGGTAAAGAGACTTTTTCCATCTGTGAAAAACTGACCGCGCTCGATTTCATGGATCCGGAAAAGATAACACCCTTCCTTTATCAGGGCCCTTTTTCACATGTGCCGTGCCAGATTATCACGCTAAGCCGTGACAATGAAAAATCAGGACTGATTTTAACCTGCTCCAGAGGATATGGAAGGGATATGACCCACGCCATTCTTGACGCAGGTGTTGAATTTGGACTTAAACCTGCCGGGGAAAAAAAATTCATCCTTTGGTTAAACAGCTTATAAGTGAAGTTGCGGAAAAAATCAA
>JAGLNZ010000524.1 GCA_023139225.1 Desulfobacula sp.
CTGCAGATCAATTACTGATCAAGAGACTTTAAAGCAGAACCAATGATATTGATTATTACAGGAAGGATATAATCCGACATCACCTCTATTTTGGTACCCTGAACCTTTATTCCCGGAACAAGGACGATATGGCTTAAAGGATATTTTTTCAGGGTTGATAATTTTGCATCTGCTGAAAATCCTTCCTGGGTGACGATGACAAGCCGTGCATACCGGCTTCCGAATGTGGCCAGTTCATCCAGGGCTGAATCAAAATACGTTTCACTGGTAGCATCAATAATGACAAGACAGTCCCGGTCTTTATCAAATTCCGATTTTAACACCGGCAGGTACCATTTGTCTTCAAAGATAAACGGCAGGACTGAATCCGTTTGAAAATGCATGGATGGTTTCTTAAGAAATGCATCTACAGATTCACCCCCCAGGTAACGATTCTCCCATGCACAGATATCTTTTTGAGAATAGCACTTTTCCATTAAATCCCTTGGTTCAAGCTTTATATATTTTTCATTTACCAATGGATCCACCATAACCAGATGGGAATATGCGCTGACACCAAAGGTTTCACTCTCAAATTTATGGGTTTTATGTTCGCGGAATTCGTTTTTCCAAATAGTGCAATTTCCTCTCAGGCTGGTGATAAAAAGTCTTTTTTTATAGGCCTGGTTTTCAGTTATCACCTTTTGAAGGGTCTGTCTTAGTGCTTGATCCCCTAAGATGGTGTTCACTGCCGGTAAAAAGAATTTAAAATGATCATTCATCTGCCTGGAACGATTGGGGAACTGATAGGACATGACCTTTGAAAAAAACAGGGACAGTGCAAAATAAACCTGTTCATATTGACAGGATAAATCCGGGTTCGAAAAAATATAAGTGCCAAAAGACTCTGAAAATGCCTGGTATGCCTTTCCCTCTTTTTCAGGACCAATCAAGAGTAAATTTTTATGGGAATATTGGGACACGGCTGATAATTTTTCTTTATCCGGGGGCTCAGATGCCACTGTCACCACCAGGCTGTCCTCTGTACTGACCCCTTTTAATTTTTCCGGGAATTCCACTTGCAGCGGGGTATTAAAAAACAGCTCCCACAACCGGATAAAATTCCGGCATCCGGCTTCGGCTCGCTTATCCAAGGGCACAAAGATGATGATCCCGTCTTCTTCCAGATGTTCAAATATCAATGTTGATAGGATTTCCAGACGGTCTTTAGTTGGGGTGGAAAACAGGGTTGAAAAGGGGTCCGGGTCATGGAAAGCAGCACATAGTTTTATTAAATCCGAGTAATATTTCTTTTCTATGTCATTACGGGCCAGGGTGATCCAGCAAGGTGTGCCTGCCTTTGACAGCAAACTGTCCGGTAAACCCGTGAAAACCTTATTTTTTATATCCATGTCATCTAAAATATCTGAAACAGACCTGTTATTAATGCCTTTTGTCCTGCCGGCAGTAACAGACTTGGCCATATTTCTCGGCATTTGGCCGGAAAGCCTGCCCCGGGCCAGTCCAAAATAAAATCCAAATAAAAACATGAAAGGAAGGTCAATAAAAGGCTGGAAATAATCGGGCAACTGGGGCAGGAATACTGCCTTTTCGGCATATTTTTGAATTTCCTTTTTTTCCCGGTTTTTGGTGCTTACGGCAAAAAAACGTTTCCCGGCTTTATGAAGCGCAGCCATGAAATCCACCCCTTTATCCAGGCGCCGGGTATTAGTGGCATTTACAAGAAGCAGGTCATCGTCAGCCAGGGGCCTTTGAATAAATTCATCCAGTTCGGAATAGTCAATGGCATTTCCCATGGAAGTCCAGGCATTCAATTCAAGGTTTAAAGACCCCATTTTTGCAGACCCGATATCATAGAGGGCATCTATGATACAGTGGGAACTGGCGTTCAGGGTCTGTATTGTCACCTCCCTGCAGAATTCAACCACTTCCTCATCAAATAACAAGGTATCAATTTTTTCAGAGATTTTTTCCATTTCTGACACAAGCCCTGCGACTTTTTCTTCCGTTTCCGAGGTTAACCCGCAGATATAAAGGCAGAAAAGGTCCAAAGTAAGCAACATGCATATAGCGCTTTTAAGTGCCGCCACAGTCACCTCTTCTCCACTGAAAACCGGAATGATCCCTGCACTTTTCCTGACAATAAGGGCCATGTCTGAAAACGGTTTTTCCGTAATCCCCACCATGAGAATATTTTTCTTGAGGAGCCCGGATGCAAAATCAATCATATCCGAGGTGGTACCGGACCATGAGATCATGACCACCAGGTCCCTGTCCGGATTAATGGAATTTTCAACAGTATCAAAGTCCAGGGGAGTGGCTACAATGATGTTGATCCCGGTAAGAAACTGCTCCATGGTTTTTTCAACAATCTCTGCAAGAAGGTAGCTGAATCCGGTGCTGACAAGGATGATCCGGTTCAATGAAGCAAGTCCGGCTCCGAATCTCCTTTCCAGTAGGCGTTTTTTGATATCCAACTTGGGTATATGACGGTCCGGGCAGGTATACCGGTTCAATACATCTGTGATTAAGCCGGGTATCTCGAATAAATGTTCCTCGTAAAAGGTTTTTCCGAAATCCTTTTTAAAGGTAATGGGGGTCAGATAAGTCTGTTCAGGCTGGATATCTGTTCTGATTTTTCCTGAAAAATCTCGGATTTCAAGTTTCCGCAAGACATTATCTGTTCCGGCTTTTGTTTGGATTTTGGCAAATATCTGTTCCTGGTCAAGGGCGTAAATATCAACCTGGAACGGTGTCAGAATGGACATTTTCTCCCGTCTGAACCAGGATTCCCGCGTGTTGGAATCATCATCAAAAAAAATAGGCTCCACGATCACTGATTTTTTTGAATAGGCCTTCATCAGTTTCTGAAGTTTAATACTAGCGGACCGGATCAGGGTCTGTGGAAAAAGACCCAGGGCGGCATTGATATCCGACACCACCATAAAGTCCGATGTGGCCGGCCGTTTTACAACATATAACGGCCGTTTGTGGGCGGCAATAAAGAGGCGGTCAGTGGAGACGATACTGATTCCGCAAACGGCAAACTGCCCGCCTGACCTTACCATAACTTCCATTGCCCGTATAAATGACAGCTCATCAATATCATGTATGGTCTTGTTGTTAAGGGTCTTGAAAATTCCATAATCAATGGACTGGCTGCACACGGAGACATCCTCAAGTCCAAGATCGTGTTGTTTTTCAATCACCTTGTACCGCTGGCTAGCCATATACGCAGTATCAAAATAATATCCCCAGAGCATGACAAACAATTCAGTTGAATTATTGCTTCTCAGTTTGATCTTTGCCACCTGGGTCAGATAATTCCGTATCCTTGATTCAATATCAGAGCTGAATTGACCATTTAACACCACTGCCCTTATTTTTTTTTCATCTATAAAGGGGTGGGCGTTACGAACAGAGATAGAGGACTGAATGGCCCATCGGCCCTGGGCAATCACCGGCTGGACCATATATTTAAGCAGCAGAGGATGTGAACGGCCTGGAATGTGGCCTGGCGGCAGATGCCCTTTTTCACCTTTTCCTAGCATGTTTTTCATATAAATTTCCGTCTGGAAATAGGCCAGGGCAGAAGCGGCTGCAATTCCGTAGACATTGTAGATTCTCTCTGTCCTGTAAAGCGTCCGCCAGTGCACCGGAGGCGTGGTTTTGTTGATGGTCCAGAAATTTTCAAATATAAGCTGAACTCTGTCGTCTATTTCAGGATTGTGGATACTGTTCGCCAAAACTGAACTGTCAATACTTCGAAACAGGTTTGCAATGCCGTCCGTGGTATAATCCGACGGCATCGTCACCACGACATCCCTTAAGTATTGCCAGACATATTTTCTGGCATAGGGATTTTTCTGTCCGGGTTTATAGGCCATTCGTCTTGGCTGGACAGGGCTTTCATAATCTGCATAACGGTCAAAAATCAGTTTAAATTCATGGAAAAGATCACTTTCTTCAATCGGTGCAGGCACGTTGTCTCGCTTATTGCGGACCTGTGTTTCAAATCCCATACGCATGAGTTTTTCCACGACAGTCACAGAAAGATCAAAGTCCACAACAAGGCGGTCGATGGTGGCCTTAAACATTTTGGGAGAATCAATCTTAAAGTATTCCTGGATTTCCGGATTCCCTGCTGTCCCCGGTTCCACCTGTAAAACATTTTGTGTGTCAGTCAAGTCAGACCATCTCGGGAAGGACCGGGTTTCAATAGATTCTTTTTGATTCTCATGCGGTAGAAACCCCTCAAAGGCGAGTAGCTTTTTCTGATTCTGGGCCATAAAATCAGATTTTTTGTGAAAGGCTTCATCCATGATTGATACGACCCTAAGTTCTCCTTCATCAAAAACAGGGAACGTCATGAGCCGGTCAATGAGATTGTCGACAGATCCCAGCTCCCGCCGGATTTTAAGCGTTTCAAGATCACTTCCGATCAAGCCAATACCTGTGCTGTCAGGCGCCCTGTAAACTATGGCCCACATTCCGGTCAACACCCGGTTCAGCCTGTTTTCCGCATCTCCGTAATACACAACGATACCACACATATCAGAAGCCCCCCCCCACTTTTGTCTTTCATATCTGCCTGGTTTACTTACGACATAAATCAAACAAATTATCCAGATTTCTTGAATAAAAATTTTCGATAAGCATGAGAAGTACCAACTAACTTACCGTCATTGTAAACAAGCGATCTAACCTTTGGTTTCTTTGCCCCATCTTTTTTGATATTTGGGCAATTCATCCTCAATTGTATAATAATCACTCTTCTGACTCAACCATATATGCCCCAAGGTATGAAGGCTTGTTGGATCATCAAGAGAACCTGCTGCCACGGAGATAGTCTCACGGTCTTTGGGGTGCCAGAATAAAGATGACCCGCAAAAGGAGCAAAATCCTCTGTACACATCGGGGGTTTCATCTGTTGTGGAATAAAACCATTTTAATCCCTCTTTGTTGATAAAAGAGAGATCTTTTTCCAATATACTTGTATATGCCCCAAAATGACCGTGGAACCGTCTGCATTTTGAGCAATGGCAGTTCACCACATCGCGAAGTGTTCCTGTAATTTCATAACGAACTGCGCCGCAAAGACAACCGCCTGTAGTCTTTGAATCATTATTGGCAGTGCTCATTTTTTCTCCTTTTTAATGGTGTTGGTGGAAAGCGCAATCAGCTTATCCAGATTTTCTTCCCGATCAAAATTCATAATCAGGTCCCTTAAGACTATGGCATTGGTTTTGCCCAGTACTGGAGATGTCAGCCATAAAAACTTGTCCTCAAGTTCCTGGTCGGTGGGGAGTTTGCTGTGGGGATCCCACCTGGCCGACATCTCGCCGGAAGAAAATACTTGTCCTGAAGCTGTAGTGATCTCCACTTCAGATTCAGCTTTTTGGGGGAATTTTTTCTGGAACCTGTCCTGGGCGATGATGGAGACCTTATCCATCATTTGTCGAATATCTTGATCAAATAATCTTGGAGGAAGAACTTGTTCCGGACCGACCTCTTTGTCAAGCAGTGCCGCAGCAATAGGAAATGCGATATTATACTGAGCTTCTTCCGTATTTTTGGGATACTCGCAGCTTAAGGCAGCAGATTCTTTAAAAGTGAAGGCTATAATTTTTTTAATATCTGTAACGTCAACAGTATTTTCAGCCATAATTTTCAAAGCACCGTCCACACCTGGCTGACTCCATCGGCAGGCTGAATAGGGCTTGAAATAAAGTTTCATAATTTCATAGGATTTACCCAAAGAATCAATCCATTCGATGTCCGGAGAATCATCAAAAATCGGGTTAATCCCGGTGAATCCCCTGTCTGCCATCATGGCAGACATCATGGCCACCATGCATCCCCAGCCAATGCTGTCTTTTCCCATGCCCGGGGTTTCAATACACTTCATCATAGGGGCAATGGGCGCATGATATTCAGCCGTTCCCAGTGCATTGCATAGTTTATCCCGATCAAG
>JAGLNZ010000525.1 GCA_023139225.1 Desulfobacula sp.
CTGTAAAACAGCCACGGTGTTGGCAAAATTAAGCCGTCTGTTTTTAATTACCAGCCCGTCTGTTTTTGTGGGATGAGGTTCGACAGTTCCTTTTTTAAAGCGGCAGGTGGCAAGAATATCCTCAAAAGTGATCTGGTTGATCTGTTTTAAGAAATCCATGCGGGTATGAAGATCACCTAAAAAACGTTCAACGTCGGGCCGTCGTTTTTTTGATCGATACCCTAAAAGACCTGCCAGTTCGGTCTGGTATTCAAAATGGAGGGTGTCACATTTCCTTTTTGTAATGGAATGCAGAAAATTTCTGATTTTCCAAATATCGGACAGGGACTTTTCCAGGGCTAAATATTCAAAATGCGATAAGAATCCATAGTATTCCAGGTCCCTTCTTGTTTTAATGTTGGATTTTATTTTTGCATACCATAAAAGGGTATGATAATCCCGAAGACCTCCAAATCCGGATTTTATATCCGGGGCAATAAGATAGGTGGAGTCACCAAAATCAAAATGTCTTTTTTCACCATGCTCGAATAGATAGTTCAGGGTGTTTTTCAAGTGTTTGGCAGACAGATCTGATCTGAATTTTTCCATAAAGGATGTATAAATCAATGATGCACCGCAAATAAATCTGGCATCTAAAATGGTGGTTAAAATATCAAATCGTTCAAAGGCCATCTCAAGGCATTCGTTTATATTTCTGACCGCATATCCGACTTCAAACCGGGTATCCCACAGAGGGTAAAGCAGCTCCTGCACAAAGGCTTCAACTTCGGGTGGGACTGTTTTTTCAAACAGGATTAAAAGATCAATATCAGAATGAACGCACTGCTCTTTTCTGCCATACCCGCCCAGGGCAATGATAGCAAAGGGGGTCCCGGAAATTGTCATTTTTCTTGCAGCAATACTTTGTTCAAACACTGTAAAAAAATATTCATCAAGAACAGATGTGTATTTCTCAAGAAACCGTGGTTCTTCTCCACAAAGAAACAGCTCTATGAGTTTTTTTCTCTTTTGGGTTAATATGTCTGTGTTTGTTTTGTCCATAGCTGTATTTAAAATATTTTTTTTGTTTAGATGTATAAGCAACGAGTGTGCCAGGCCACGACCGGCCCGGTGCTCATCAATCGGCAATAAAAATATAAGCAGAAAATTACCGAATATGAGCTATTTATCACAAAAATGTTATAAATTTCATAAAATAAGTTTCATTTTTGTAATTTAATAAATAAAATTCAAAATTTTGGAAGACATAAAAAGAGTTATAAACGAAAGATATTATAGGGAGGGTATGTTGCAGCCGCTTTTTTATTCAAGGGCGGCTGCAATGAAGAATATGGCAATTGTCTTTTTATCAGTCTTTTTCAATTTTTTCCGGCTCGTCTTTTTTGTCTTCAATCTTAGGGTCTTTAGTTGCTTTTTTGAAATTTTTTATTCCCTTGCCCAAGCCGGCACCGATTTCAGGAAGTTTTCCTGCGCCAAATATAATAAGGATAATTACAAGAATAATTATCAGTTCCGGCATTCCAAGCCCACCAATCATAGCACACTCCTAT
>JAGLNZ010000526.1 GCA_023139225.1 Desulfobacula sp.
ATTGGATGGTATGAACAAAAGGCGGTTGCCGTTCTTCTGGCCCTTCTGCATCTGGGTGTCAAAGGTATCCGACTTGGACCCACACTGCCGGCTTTTGTTTCCCCGACAGTACTGAATGTTCTTGTTGAAAATTTTGATATTAAACCGATTACTGATGCTGATACTGATATAGAAGCCATGATGCAGGGTAAATAAATCAAGAAAAGTTATAGCCGGTGTATGAAAAGACCATGCACCGGCTATAAACCAAAGGTTGTTAAAGGAGGCTAAAAATGAAATGCCCGGGACAAGATACCCAATTCTGGAATAAAGATGCTATCTTTGAGACTGAATGCCCGGAATGCGGTCATCCCATGGAGTTTTTCAAGGATGACGCTACTCGAAGATGCGCAAACTGCAAAAAAAAGATTGTTAATCCCAAGATGGATTTTGGCTGTGCCTCCTATTGCAAGTTTGCCGAGCAGTGTCTTGGCACGCTGCCTGAAGAATTTATCGCCCAAAGAGAAGATCTCTTAAAAGACCGGGTGGCCGTAGAAATGAAAAGATATCTTGGAACGGATTTTAAACGCATAGGGCATGCGGCAAAGGTTGCAAATTTTGCAGAAAAAATCGGAAAAAAAGAAAAAGCAAATCTTGCCGTGGTTCTTTGTGCGGCATATCTATATGATATCGGCGTAAAAAATATTCTTAAAAAATATGATTCCATTGAACCCCAGTATTTGGAAAAGGAAAGCCCGAAAGTGGCCAGAGAACTCATGGAAAAACTGGGGGCCAAAGAAGAATTGATTAACGAAGTCATTGATATTGTAGGGCACCATAACCGTCCGGCCCAAGATGACAGTTTGAACCGCAAGGTTTTGCATGATGCCGACATGCTTACCCATATGGCAGGATGTGAAGGGAAAAATGGTGTTGAGGATGAAGAGTTCTTCGCCAAACTTGACAGGCTTTTTATAACAAAAGCCGGAAATGAGTTGGCCAGACAGGTGTTGAGGCAGACAAATTAAAAAATTAAAGTTGAATCATATGTGAGTTAAAAAGTACATATAATTCAATTCAATATAGAGTGAGGGAAACGATATGAAAATAATGAGAAAAATTATAGAAATAGATGAAGAATTGTGTGACGGATGCGGAAATTGTGTGCTTGCCTGTGCAGAGGGAGCCATCCAGATTATTGATGGTAAAGCAAAAGTCATTGCGGATAAATATTGTGATGGTTTAGGAGCTTGCATTGGTGACTGTCCCCAGGACGCTTTAAAGATTATAGAAAGAGAGGCGGACGATTTTGATGAAGAAGCGGTTGAAGAGTTTTTAAAACAGCAGAAAACAGATAAAAAAGAGGCAGCACCGCTTGCCTGCGGATGTCCTTCTTCGGTAATCAGTACATTCCCGACAGCCAGTGAGGGGCCTTGCGATTGTGCTAATAAACCAACCATACAGGCATCCGGCGGTGCATCCTGTCTGGGCCACTGGCCGGTTCAAATCAAGCTGGTTCCGGCTGGCGCACCCTTTCTAAAAGATGCGGATCTGGTGATTGCAGCCGATTGCGTACCCGTGGCTTATCCGACCTTTCACGCAGATTTTTTAAAAGGAAATGCCGTGATGATCGGATGCCCCAAATTTGACAATGCCGAAGAAAATGTAGAAAAGCTCTCCCAGGTATTTAAAGTATCCGGGATCAAGAGTATAACAGCCGTCATCATGGAAGTGCCCTGTTGTTCTTCCATGCCCATGATGATTAAAAAAGCCCTTGAAAAAGCCGAGGTTGATATTCCTTATAAGGAGGTTGTGGTCGGTTACCGTGGAGAAATCCTTTCATGAAGTGGTCCCGCGATGCAGACAAGGCCATAAAAAAAGTTCCTTTTTTTAT
>JAGLNZ010000527.1 GCA_023139225.1 Desulfobacula sp.
TCAGATGTAAATGAATTAAAGAAAAAATTTTTGTCCAAAGGCGGGATGGAAAAAGATATTAAAGGATATGAGGTTTCCACCTGCTTTGGGGGTGAAGGATGCCCGAACACGGCAAATTCTTGCACCCTGCTTGCAAAAGATATTGAAACAATTATTGAAAAAGAAAATATTTTTTCTTTTTTAAAAGAGAATGTTAAAGGGGGCTTAAAGTTCCATCACGAATTCAGGGTTGTGCTTTCCGATTGCCCCAATGCCTGTTCCAGACCCCAGATCGTGGATATCGGTATCATTGGAGCTGTCCTTCCGGGAATTTTTGATGAAGCCTGTACCCTTTGCAATGCCTGTGTGGAGGTTTGTGAAGAAAATGCCATTACACTGGATGAAGAAAATAGTAAGCCTTTGATTAATTATGATCAATGCCTGATGTGTGCCAAATGCATAAGTGCCTGTCCCACCGGAACCATACGAAAGAAAGAAAAAGGGTTTAGGGTGATGCTGGGCGGAAGATTGGGGCGTCACCCCAGGCTTGCCATGGAAGTTGCAGGGCTCTATACCTCTGAAGAGGTCTTAAGTATTGTTAAAAAGTCCCTGAGTTTTTATAAAGAAAATTCAAAAGACGGGCAGCGATTTTCCCATATTCTCTCCTCAGTGGATCAAATTTTTTCTATATGAGTGCCATCAGGAATTTTGATGCAGGAATTACATGGGCATTGTTTTTTTTATCCATGTAATGCTGTTGTTCCTCCATGGTAACCATAAATCTTTGCTGAACGTTAAGCCGGTCTCCAAAATAGCTTAAAGGCCTGTGAGGCCCTGGTTTAAGTTTGCATTCCACCATGAACCAGGGTGTTTTGTTCCAGGTGACAAGGAAATCAACTTCACGGCTTTCACGATCCCGTAAATATCTTAGTTCTGTTTTCAGGCCATAAACATAATAATAAAAATCACAAAATTTCAACAAATGCGAGGCCACCATGTTTTCAAACCGTGGGCCCTTATTTCCAACTTGTGACCAATCCCATAAATAATACTTGGATTCTTTTTTAATGGCCCGCTCAAGCCTGGAATGAAACGGCATCACACGGAAACAAAAATAATTACGACAGAGCAGGTCCATCCAGTTAATAATGGTTTTCGGACTTGTCTGGACATCCTGGGAAAGAGAAGCAAGGGAAAGGGGAGATGCAACTCTTTCGGGGATGAGCGCTCCCAAGAGCTCAACCTGGGAGAGGAATCGTACCTTTTCGGCATCGCGGATATCTTCCCTGAATATTCTTTCAAATCGTTCATTCTGCCATCGTAAAAGCGTTCGTTCTTTTCCTTCAAGTAATGGTTCCGGGAATCCGCCAAACTTAAAGAGATCTTTGATATCTTCGCCTTTTTCAGGAAAGACAAGGGCATGACAATACTTTGGCATTTTCGTGTTTGTAAGAAAGTGATTGTTAAGTTCTTTCAGCGAGAAAGGGTGCAGAACGTGGTAATGATATCTTCCAAGCAGAGAGTCGCCGGATGTCCTGAAAATATTGAGTTTGGATGAGCCGGTTACAATGATTTTTTCCCGGTTGCTTCGGGTATCCCAGATCCCTTTTATCAGGTTCTTCCACTGGTCATATTTATGTATTTCATCAAACACAAGGCATGTTGAATCCGGCGGCCATTGCTGCCGGGTTATTTTAAGCCGATGCTTTGGGCTGTCCCAGTTCAGGTATGCGTGGTGGGTTTCATTTTCTGCAATCGTACGGGCCAGTGTGGTTTTTCCTACTTGCCTGGGGCCCCCTAAAAACACCATTTTCTTTTTAAGATCATCGCTCAGAAATTTTCTTAGATATCTTATTTTCATATGACAAAAATAACCTAATGGTAAAAATTGTCAATACTTTTTTTACCATTAGGTTGTTTTTGTCAGGAAACACCATATTTTTGTAAGAAATTTACCTACATAAGAATCAGAAATCCTCCAATTGATTCATTGACTTTATATTTGTTAACCTTCTAAACGGTAAAAAAAGAATTTTTTGTTATAACACCAAACTCAGGAGGATCGTATGAAAAGTAAGCATTTATTAATTATTGGTTTTATCGCAGTACTCACCATGGCCTTTTGCCAGTCAGCTTTTGCAAAAGACAGAATCGTATACGGTGGCGGACCTGCCGGTGGTACATTCCAGGTGGTTGCGAATGCCATCCAGGTGTATGACCCCATAAAAGAGGTTGCAGAGTTTAAAGTACAGGCACAGTCATCAGCAGGCTCTGTGGAAAATTTAAGAAAAACAAATTCCGGCAGGCAGCAGATGAGTGTTGTTTATTCAGGTCATGTTTATCTGGGTCGAAATGGTATGATGAAAAACGATACCAAAAAGTATGAAGATGTCTTGGCGGTTGCATGGCTCTATGGTGCGCCGGCCCAATTGGTCACCCGGGCGGATTCCGGAATTAAAAGCATAAAAGACCTGGTGGGCAAAAAAGTGGGTGTTGGTAATGCCGGTTCCGGTGCATTTGCAAACTGTGAACTCTTTTTCTCTCACCTGGGTGTATGGGATAAAGTAGAAAGAAATGCAATGGGATACAATGATGCCGCACAGGCATTTGGAAACAACCAATTGGATGCTTTCTGGCTGTTTACTGCTTTCCCGAGCGGTGCAGTTATCATGGCGGCACAGACCAATGATATCGCCCTTGTAAACCTTGATGCAGATGCCAAGGCAAGCGGATTTTATGATAAATTTCCGTATTTTTCAAAACTTTCCGTCCCTGCTAATACCTATAAGGGTGTAGATTATGAATCTCCTTCTTTTCAGGATTCCGCCCTTTGGGTTGCAAATTCAAAAGTATCTGCAGATGTTGTATATAAAATGCTTTCTCTGATCTATACAGATGAAGGCCTGGCCCATATGAAACAACAAAAAAAGACGTTTAAGTATATGGCCATTGCAACCGGTGCTGATGGTATTGTAACACCTTTCCATCCGGGAGCTGAAAAATTCTGGAAAGAAAAAGGTTCTTTATAATAGACGGAAATTAGTTTAGCTGGTATAGATAATTAAAGATACGGGTTTTTAAAAAAAGAAAATCCGTATCTTTAAATCGTTACAAATATTTAATTCAATCAAGCAAAGAAGGCAAACCGTGTATGAAAAGCTAAATAGATTTGAAAAAATAGTATTTGATATATGTTCAGTTGTTCTGGTCGTTTTTTACTCCTATGCTGCGATCCTTCAGCCCATGGCAACTCAGTATCACAGGGGAGTTTATGTCATTATAACTTATTTTCTGGTCTTTCTGGCTTACAAATCAAAATCCAAAATCATGAGGGTTGTGGATTATCTTCTTATTTTTCTTTCTCTTGTTTCCATCGGCTACTGGATGTTCAATTTTGAAGTAATCAATTACCGAACAGGTGCAGAAACAACAATAGATATGGTATTTGCCATCATCGGTGTTTTAATCGGCATTGAGCTTGCCAGACGGGTGGTGGGTAATGTTTTTGTTTTTTTAGGTACAGCCATGCTGATTTATGGCGTTTACGGATATATGGCACCGGATCTGATTTCCCATGCAGGGGCCCCGTTTACAGAATTGTGTGTCAGTATATTTTATAAGAGCGACGGGGTATTTGGTATTATGGCCAATGTTCTGGCAACTTATGTGATTTTGTTTGTGCTCTTTGGTGCTTTTTTAGAAAAATGCGGTGCCCAGAAATTTTTCATTGACTGGCCCCTTGCTGCGGTGGGTCATAAAATCGGCGGGCCTGCCAAGGTTTCGGTTATTGCCTCGGGACTGTTCGGCTCCATTTCAGGGTCAGCCATTGCAAATACGGTTTCCACAGGTATGTTCACCATTCCAATGATGAAAAAAGCCGGATTTAGACCCCATGTTGCCGGTGGTATAGAACCTGCCGCTTCCATTGGCGGAATGTTCATGCCGCCCATTATGGGTGCGGGTGGATTTATCATGGCAGAACTGACAGGTGTGCCCTATTCCAAAATCATGCTTGTGGCCATATTTCCAGCTTTGATGTATTTTTTCTCTGTATTTGTCATGGTTCATTATGAAGCCAAAAAATACAATATTGTGGGTGAAAAAACAGAATTTTCAGCCATGGAAATTTTTAAAAAACAATGGTTTTATGCCATTCCTCTGATTGGCATTACCATTTTTATGCTCTATGGATTTTCTCCCGGATATTCAGCCATTATAGGCCTTCTATCCTGTATTGTCATCAGTTATGCCAGAAAAGAAACAAGGATCGGTCCCAAAAGATTTGTCGAGGCGGCAAGAGAAGGGACTGCCAACAGCCTCAAGATTGGTGCAACCGTCGGTATTATCGGTATTATTATAGGCGTTTTGACTTTTTCCGGCCTGGTGCTTACCTTTGCCGATATTGTGATTGAGCTGGCAGGTGGGTCGTTATTACTGACTATTCTGCTGATAGCCCTTGCATCACTTGTGCTGGGGATGGGCGTGCCGGTGACTGCCGCCTATCTTATTACCGCAGTGGTTGCTGTTCCGGCTCTCACCCATCTGGGGGTCAATCAAATTGCAGCTCATATGATTGTTTACTGGTTGTCCCAGGATTCCAATATAACACCGCCGGTCTGCATTGCAGCCTTTGCCGGTGCCACCATTGCAAAGGCCAATATGTGGAAAACAGCCTTTACATCATTTAAGTTTGCAAAATTTTTATACCTGGGCCCCATCCTTTTCGGTTATGTCCCGGGATTTTCTCTTGATGGCAGTTCAACAGACATTGTCAAGGCATTTGTCATGATTCTGTTTGGAACCTGGGCCTATTCATGGTTGCTCAGTGGTATCTGGATCGGTACTATAAAAGGATTGTTCAAGAAAAATCCGGCATAAAAAGACTTTTATTAAAAAATTGAATCACCCCTGACGCCCTATTCTTGTCAGGGGTGATTTTTTATTTTCTTATTATCGAAAAAATTAGTTGCATCATCAACGATTTTGTACAATATTAGGTTGAAAAGAGTTTAAATAAAGGAACAAAATTAAGCGCGATGATATTGACTCATTGATTTGATAATAATTTTAACTTGGAAATAAGAAATAGTTACATGGAAACATTTGAGAAAGTCATTGATTCTTCTATTGCATATTTAGTAGGGCGAACATCCAGATCAATTATTAAACGATTGACTAAAAAATTTACAGATGCCGGGTTTGACGTGAGCTATGAACAATGGAGCATTCTTGTTCACCTGTATCGAAAAGACGGACAGACCCAGCAGGAACTTTCCAATATTGCGGTAAAAGACAAGGCCGCCATTACAAGACTTTTGAATGTTCTGGAAAAAAAGAATGTTGTGTTAAGAATTCCGGACAGGAATGATAAGCGAAGCAAACTTGTTTATCTGACCAATAAAGCCAAAGATTTTAAAGCAGATTTGATTGCGGTTGTCGAGGAATTGTTAGAGGAGGCGGAACAGGAGATTCCATCAGCGGAAATAGCCCAGTGCAAAGCGACTTTAAATAAAATTTTTTTTAACTTTGACCGGCTGAATCGTTAGTGGTTTAAATTCACAGCTCAACCAGTTTGTTCTGGATGGCATATCTGGACAACTCGGCATTGTTTCTTAAACTCAATTTTTTTAATATTCTTGATCGGTAGGTGTCAACGGTTTTTACACTGATATTATAGGATGTAGCGATTTCCCTGTTTGTCGAGCCCATGGCAAGCTTTCGTAACACTTGAAGCTCTCTCATGGAAAGCGTTTCTGTGAGGCTCCCACTTTTATTTCCCCGGATAACTCTAAGGGCAAGGGCTTCGCTTGCCTTTTCAGTCAAATACCGTCCCCCGGAATGAATTTTTTTTACGGCCGCCACAAGTTGTTCAGGAGCAGACTGCTTTGTGACATATCCCAATGCTCCTGCTTCTATGGCCCTGATAACGTATTGCTCTTCATCATGCATGGTTAAAATAAGGACCGGCACATCAGAGCAATAATTTTTAAGGCGGGTCACAACTTCAAGCCCATCCATCCCCGGCATGGAAATATCAATAATTGCTACATCGGGTTTTTTATTCATGGCTTCATCCAGGGCAGCTTCCCCGTTTGCCGCTTCGGCAATCACTTCAATTTCATTGCTGTCTTCCAGAACTTTTCTTAAGCCTTCCCTGACAATAGCGTGGTCATCTGCAAGAAGTACTTTAATCATGGATTATCCTTTCATCTTTACTTTACAGCAAATACTTGTGCCTTCGGACAATCGGGAAGATATGTCAAGTTTTCCGCCCACAAGGTTGGCCCGTTCTCTCATTCCCTCAAGTCCGAATCCGTTAATTCCATTGTCATTATGGGCATCAAAGCCACATCCGTTATCCTGAATGGATAGAACGATTCCCTCTTTATCGTTTTTAAGTTCAACCGTGATGGTGGTGGCATTTGAGTGTTTAAGAGAGTTGGTCACAGCTTCCTGGCCAATTCTGTATAATGCTGTTGCAAGGGTGTCATTGATTTTGGGAATTTCATCATTCTTGAACACACAGGAGACGTTTGAGCGTTTTTCAAAATCTGAAAGCAATGATTCCAATGCATCAACAAGTCCCAGATCATCCAGCACTCTTGGTCTTAGGCGATAGGCCATGTCCCGTACATCATTAATGGTATCATCGATTAAGGCACACATTTTGCGGGCCCTGTTACCGGCTCTTTTATCAACGTTGGTTAAATATTTTTCAACCCATACCGCATCAATGCGAAGGGCGGTCAGCACCTGTCCCAGATGATCGTGAAGTTCCCTTGCAACCAGTGCTTTTTCCCTTTCCTGGGAGGCAATAATGTTTTTAGACAGGTTTTTCAAATTATTCTGGGCTTTTTCAAGTTGGGCAGTCCTTTTTTTTACCTGTTGTTCAAGGTCTTGTGAATATTGCGACAGCTTTTCTTTGGCAATCTGAAGATCTTTTTGAGTGCGATTTTTTTCCGTTACATCCACACTCACAGCCAGGGATCTTACGATTTTATCGTTTTCATCCCTGACCCCGTAACAGGACAACATAATATCCATTTCCCTTCCGTTTTTTTTGATATAGGAATAGGGAATATCTTTGCAGAACCCTGTACTGAAGAATCTGGGAAAGATCACATTAATGGCATACTTTTTTGATTCAGGAGAAAAAAAGCGGGTGAGGTGTTTGCCGATAACCTCCTCTCTTTTATATCCCATTACCTCCACCCAGTGATCGGAAACCCTGATGATCCGTCCTT
>JAGLNZ010000528.1 GCA_023139225.1 Desulfobacula sp.
TTCCCAGCTGATAAAGAATCAGGACCAGAATACCTGTCAGGATTAACACAGAAGAGATAACCGGTCCGATGACCCTGACAAAGGGCTCGGACACCTGTTTTTCAATTTTTTTATAATTTCTTAAATTAATGACTTTCCAGCCAGGATAATTTGGCACATTGAGGCTTGTAAACAGGTATCGGGCATTGTTTTTATCTATTGCATAATCGGTTTTGTTATTTGAAAAACCGGTCCAGGCCCAGGGTCCATTGCCAAATTGTCTTGAATTCACTATTGTGTTGATTTTTTTTTCAGTAAGTTTCCATAGGAGTTTAAACCTTAAGCCGTCTTTGTTGGAAATGAAAATGACACCATCAGGATCAACAAAAAGGAGGGTGTCATCAGATTTTGGAAACAGCTTTGTTTCAACAAATTCCACTGAAGCCTTGATAACAACAACCCCAAGGATAGAGCCATGGCTTTCACCATAAACCGGGTGGGAGTAGTAAACGCCTCTTTTCATGGAAGTGGTGCCAAGGGCAAGATAAGTTGCAGGTATGCCATTGATGGCTTTTTTATAGTAGGGTCGGAAAGAAAAATTTTTTCCCACAAAACTGTCTTTGGCATTTCGATTGCTTGAGCATAATGTAATTCCGTTTTTATCCATGAGATAGCTGACTTCAAGCTCAAGGGATTTTGTAAAATTATCAAGGATTTGGTTGGCCTGGTAAATCGATTCCAGGTTGGTATCTTTAAGTGCTGTTTTTAATTCTTTTATGCCTGAAAGCGTTTTAACCGGTTTAATATGCTCGGAAAGATAAGAGGACAGGTGGTCTGTCAAAAGCTTCAGTTTGGAATATGCATGGGCTTCTGTTTTCTGAAAGGCGGCTTTTTGAAAAGAGTGATAATATAGGAGCCCGCCGGCCAAGGCCGATAAAAATGCAAATAAAGCCAATATCAATATGATGATTCGAAGCCGCATAAAAATAAGTATATCTGTATGCCCCGACTTTTTCAATGATTTTGCAAGGTTGGTTAAGGGGATACACCATTGTTTTTATTTATTGTCCTTGCCTGGTTTCAGGTTGTTATGGTAAAAATGACTTGTATACCGGATATATTTCAAACATGTACCTAACTCGTTATCTCTGTTCTTTGTAGCAAATGAGGAAAAATGATCAAAGATACCCTTCTTATTCAAAAGCTTGTTGATGCGATAAATCAGGCGGTCTTTTTGCTGGACTCCAACGGGAAGCTTATCCTTTACAATACAGATGCGCGCCGGATGTTTAATCAGGAAGATTTTGATTTGACCGGTTCTTTTTTTCAAACGCTTTTAATCAAAGAAGATCAAGACGCTTTTAACCATATATTGAAAGACCTGTTTTCGCAGTTTGATGAAAATGAAAATCTGTCTCAAAAGGAAAATTTACGGTTTCATTTTTCAAAAGAAAGAAATTATCTGCACACAATAGTGTTTGAGCCGGTCTCTTTTCAGGGTGCTAAATATATGACCCTTCGATTTCTTTCGGAAGCGGAACGCGCCATATTGACTCCTGATTTTGTTATAAAAGTCAATCAGAATATTTCCCAGAGCATGACTGAAGGATTTGTGATCCAGGATTCCAGGGGAAAGATGATCTATCTCAACCCTGCCTTAGCCGATATGCTTGGCTATGAAGTTGATGAATTAATTGGCCGGCACTGGACTTTTATTGTTCCCAAAGATGAAATTAAAAAGATCGCACGTGTAGATAAAAGAAGGTCTGAAGGGATTGCAGACCGATATGAAGTGAGTGTTTTAAGAAAGGATGGCAGAAAGATATTTATATTGGTCAATGGCAAACCATTATATGAAAACCATGAATTCATCGGAACCCAGGCAGTTTGTTCAGATGTTACCGATATCAAAAGAACCGAGCTTGTCCATGGGTTTTTACACCGGCTTTACCAGGGCATTCATACCACAAAGGATATGATGGAATTATATCAATCCATCCGAAAGGAACTAAATAAAATTCTTGATACCACTAATTTTATTATTGCCCTGTATGACAGGAAAAAAGACATTTTATCTTTACCGTACTTTAAAGATGAAAAAGATGAGGTTATCCTGGCAAAGGCCGGAAATTCGTTTTCTGCCTATGTTATTCGAAATGACAAGGCCCTGTTTTTAACAAAGCCGGGGATTGACAAGTTAAATCGTTCCGGAAAAGCTCAAATGGCAGGAATTATTCCAAAGGTCTGGATGGGAGTCCCCTTGAAATCTGATCAAAAAGTCATTGGAGCGCTTATCTTGCAACATTATTCCAATAAGACGTTTTTTAATGAAAAAGATTTTGAGCTGGTGAAATTTATTTCAAAGCAAATCGGATATGCCATTGATTCAAAAATCGCCAATGAAGAGATGATCAATGCAAAAATTCAGGCTGAATCAGCTAACAGAGAGCTTTTAGGGGCCAACGAGAAGCTTGAAAAGGCTGTATTAAAAGCAAGTGAGTTGATAAGAAAGGCCAAGGGCGCCTCAAAGGCAAAAAGCGATTTTCTGGCCAATATGAGCCATGAGATACGAACTCCCATTAATGCCGTGATCGGTATGACAAATCTTTTGCTGGATACAAAGCTGACATCCGAACAATATGAATTTGCTGAAATTGTCAATTCCAGTGCTGACAACCTGCTGTCGCTCATAAATGATATTCTTGATTTT
>JAGLNZ010000529.1 GCA_023139225.1 Desulfobacula sp.
CGGCCATATCCACAATATAAACAACGATAGAGGTCGTTCCCAGATCCACGGCCATTCCAAATGAATGTTTTTGGTTGTTTGCCGGGCTGACATCAACAATTTCCGAGGAACATTTTTTCCATAGTACAGAAGTGACGACCTTCCATTCATCATCCCGTACAGACTCTGTCAACTGACGCATCACCCTGATATTGGTGCTCATTTTGGACGTATCATATCCAAGCTTTTTGAGCTGGCGTTTCAGCCGGTCAAGATCACTGACAGTATCCTCCATTGTGGGCAAATCAAGTTGCAGAAGGACTTTTTCTACAATGGGTTCTATTTTTTCTACAAGGCCTGAAAGCTTTTTTGTGGCTGACTCTCCCATTCCGGCGGCTTTTAGTTTCTTTTCAATGGTCTCTTCGGGAATTTTGACAATGATATCTTCAAAAATTTTTGACTGACAGGCAAGGACATAGCCCTTTTCTTTTTCTTTGTCACTTAAAAGGGAGGTTTTTTCAGAGTCCACCTTACCGGATTCTATGATAAGTTTACACTTTCCACATGATCCCTTACCATTACATGATGCATTGATGTAAATATCTGCTTTTTGGGAAGCGTCTAATAAATTTGTACCCGTGTTGACGATAACTTTTTTTCCCCCCGGCTCGAAAGTAACGGCGTATTCTTTTTGAGCAGGTACATCCTTTGAAGATTCAAATCCTTTTTTCGTAATAAAATAAATTGGGCAGGAAGGTCTGAATTTGCAATATATATCAGGATCTCGGCATTCCAGACATTCCTCGCAAAGGTAAATATTGTGTTTCATACAGATATAATTGGTTTCCCGATCAGGATGATTGATGCATTTGCCCATTTGAACCTCCGGTTTTTTATAATAACTCAGCTTTTATATCACGTCATCCAGGCTCTTTGCAATGGTGGTTTCAGATTGAAGACCAACAAATCTTTTAATCTCTTTGCCATCCTTAAAAAGGATTAATGTAGGAATGCTTTGAACCATATATTTAGTAGCCAATGCTCTGTCTTCATCAATATTAATTTCAATGATAGATGCACGATTCTGATAGGTATTGATCAATTTTTTGATGACAGGTTCCTGCGCTTTACAAGGAGCGCACCAAGCTGCATTAAAATCAACGAGTGTAACACCATTGTCTATCGTTTCCTGAAATTGATTTGTAGCCATTTTTAATTAACCTCCTAAAATGATATGATAAAATAATTAGTATAAATAATTACTATAGTCAAAAAGTATGCCACCTGTTATTTTTATGCCATTGATAGATGTTGTAACATATTGAAAATATATAATATAATTTAAAAAATTTTCTAAATTTATTATAATATTGTTGCTCTACTTAAAAAAAGGAGCGTTACTTTATTGAAACGGTTTCGATTTGTAACGGTTTTTGACAAATACAATATCATAGATACTATATAATCAACGGAATTATCTGAATGGCATAACCTTTGCTTTTATATAATTTCGGCAATTATGCAGGAAACCCGTAACCATGAGGTCAAATATGAAAGATATGATTTATGTTCTTCTTTTCCTGGGGATTTATATCCTGATACAGGTGTATATCCTTCCTAAAATGGGGATCTCCACCTGAATGAAAGATGCCTGTCAGGTGACAGACAATAAAAAAATCCAAAAAAAAATACCCGAAGATAAACTTTAAGGTTTAAAAACGTTCCTGGTATTGACAGTAACGGTAACGTTACCTATATTTATGTTTCAACCTAAGATAGATAACGTTATATAATAAGGATAAGACATGGAAACCTATCAATTATGGAATGTTAATTTTTTAAACCAGATTCTTGATACTATGGCAGAAGGTCTTTTCACTCTGGATGACCAGGGCATCATAACATCCTGGAACAAGTCAATGGAAAAAATCAGTGGTTATTCTGAACAGGAAGCTCTCGGAAGCACATGCCATCTGATTGAATGCAGCAGGTGTTTTGGAAAAGAGTGCCCGGCCGATATTAATAAATGCGGTGTAATCAAGCATGGAAAAACAGAAGCCAAAGAATGTTTTATCAAGCACAAGAACGGACATAATGTTGCCGTAATTAAAAATGCAAGGCTTGCACGTGATGATAATGATCAGATTCTTGGAATTGTTGAAACAATTACGGATCTGACCGAATTAAAAAAAGCAAAAAAGACTGCAGAAGAGGCTCAAAAAAAGCTTAAAAAAGTCTACCGCCTTGGCAATATTATTGGAAAAAGTGCTGTAATGCAAAATGTTTTTGATGCCATACGGGCTGCAGCGAACAGCCGTGCCACTGTGCTGATCCAGGGTGAAAGCGGGACTGGAAAGGAACTGGTTGCCGGAGCCATTCATTATAATAGTGCAGGGGATGCTGGTCCTTTGATAACGGTAAATTGTTCCGCTCTTTCCGAAACCTTGCTTGAAAGTGAACTGTTTGGTCATGTTAAAGGCTCATTTACCGGGGCTCACAAAGATAGGAAAGGCAGATTTGAGGAAGCTGACGGGGGGACTATTTTCCTTGATGAAATTGGGGAATTGACCCCATATATGCAGATTAAACTGCTTCGAGTCCTCCAGGAAAGAGAAATCGAAAGGGTAGGGGACTCAAAAAAAAGAAAGATTGATATCAGAATTATTGCGGCGACCCATAAAAATCTTTATGACCTGACTCAGCAGGGAAAATTTAGAGAAGATCTATTTTATCGGTTAAAGGTTTTTCCCATTACTGTTCCCCCTTTAAGAAAACGCCGCGAAGACATCCCGATACTTGTCAGTCATTTTATTAAAAAGGGAAATAAAAGGGAGAACAAATCCATAAAAATGGTTGATACACAAGGAATGAAACGCTTGATGGAACACCCATGGCCTGGAAACATAAGGGAACTTGAGAATGCCATTGAACATGCTTTTGTTATCTGTAATTCAAATCGGATTGAACTCCAAGACCTGCCTGTGGAGATCAGGGAAAACCAGGGGCACTTGAGAAGCAGTTCTCCTATTAATGATCCGATCCAAACCAGATCATATAGTGCTGATAAGATTGCAAAGCTGACAAAATCGGATCTTTTAAAATTGCTCGAAGAGTGTAATTGGAACAAGGCAGAAGTGGGTCGACGAATTCAAAAAAGCCGAACCTCTGTGTGGAAATACATGAAAAAATGGGATATTCCATTGCAAAAGCCCTGAAATAAAAAAAGAGCAAAAGCCTTGAGGCAAAGTTCCGGCAAGGCTTTTTACTGGTTTTATTTAAGCGCCAAGATACGCTTTTTTAACATCCGGGTTATTGAGCAATTCATCTGCAGGTCCTTCAAGAACAAGAGAACCATTCTCTATTACATAACCTCTCTGGGCGAATTTCAAGGCGAGTCGGGCATTCTGTTCAACCAGCAAAATGGTCGTACCCAATTTGTTGATTTCGCTTAATGCATCAAACATTTCAAGCATGAGAAGAGGGGCCAGTCCCATGGAAGGTTCATCTAAAAGCATGATTTTTCGGCCGCTCATGTAACCCCTTCCAACAGACAGCATCTGCTGTTCACCACCGGACAAAGTCCCTGCAAGCTGGTCTTTTCTCTCATCAAGTCTTGGGAACAGATTAAACACCCATTTTTTGTCCTTTTTAATTTGATCGGTGTCTTTTCTGGCAAAACAGGCAAGGGTGAGATTTTCTGTTACCGTGAGATTTCCAAAAATTCTTCTTCCTTCAGGTACGTGAGATATGCCTAACTTTGAAACAACTTTATCCGTACTGTATTTAAGAAGATCTTTGCCTTCAAATTCAATAACAGATCCTTCCTCTGACGGAATCATCCTGGAAATTGCCCTTAAAATAGTACTTTTCCCGGCACCATTGGCACCGATAATGGTTAAAAGTTCACCTGCTTCAACGCTGAAATCAATTCCGTGAAGTGCCTTAATCTTTTCGTAGGAAACCCTTAAATTTTTAACTTTAAGCTGCATCAGGTTAGATCCTCCTTGCCAAGATAAGCCTCAATAACTTCAGGATTATTCTGAATCTCCTCAGGGGGTCCTTCTGCAATGAGTTCACCAAATACCAGGGTTTGAACATACTGGCATAATTCCATTACAAATTTCATCCTGTGTTCAATCAGAAAGATGGCCACTTTAAAATCCTGATGGACCTGCCGGATAATTTTTATCATTTGAACCAGTTCATCCGGTGTCATTCCTGCGGTGGGTTCATCAAGAAAAAGGATTTTCGGATTGGTTGCCATGGCTCTTGCCATTTCTACACGCCTTTGTGCACCATAGGGCAGACTGGTAACCAGTTGATCTGCATGGTGCTTGATATTAAACAGTTCAAGCAGTTTATAGGAGTTTTCTTCAATCCGGGTTTCCTGCTGCCTGCATTTGGGAGTATTAAAAAATGCTCCGATCAGACCGTAGGATAATTGTGAATAGTGAGCCATTTTAATATGATCCAGAACATTCATGTGTCTCCATAACGCAATGTTTTGAAATGTTCTGCCCAATCCTTTGGCAGCAATTTCATTGGTTTCAAGCCCTTTTATATTTTCGTTTTCAAGGGTAATAGAGCCTTCTGTCGGCGTATAGACACCTGTAATTAAATTAAATATAGTCGTCTTTCCCGCACCGTTAGGGCCGATAAGTCCTGTGATCTGCCGGGGTTCGATATTTAGATTATAATTATGTACGGCTCTAAGACCCCCAAAATAATGCGTCATTTTATTAACATTGAGCAATGCTGACATGGTTAGGCTCCTTGTTCTCTTTTGTGTTTAGCTCTTAAGAGCTTTTTGGCATTAATTTCTTTAAAGGAAATCAGGCCGTATGGACGGAAAATCATCACCAAAATTAAAATAAGTGGAATAATAATCCATTTAAAGAGTTCAAGCGGTCTTAAGGCTTCACCCAGAACATTGATACTGACAGCACCAACAATGGAACCAATAATAGAGTTAAGGCCCCCAAAATAAACCATGGCAAGTATTTCGGCAAGTCTGTTTATACTGAACATACCAGGGTTTATATAAGCCAGAACATGGGCAAACAATCCCCCTGCAACACCGGCCCAGAATGCACCGAACATAAAAGCGGTCATTTTTGTTTTCCGGGTTTTAACGGTCATGGATTCCGAGGCAGCCTCATCATCCCGGACAGCATTTAATGCTTTTCCCATAATAGAGGTGACAAAATTGTGGACAACCCAGATGCACAGCATGGTCCAGATAAATATAATGGGCAGGGGTGCATAATCAGGCTGCCCCCCCATTCCCCTGGCCCCGCCGATAACATTCAGGTTCTCAATAGCGCTCTTTATAATAAACATAAATGCAAGAGAGATAATCGCCAGGTAGTCACCTCTGGTCCTGAAGGAAGGAATAGCCACTATCAGCGA
>JAGLNZ010000053.1 GCA_023139225.1 Desulfobacula sp.
AAAGAAAAATCCAGGTTTAAAATTGAAAAAATTCCCACCGTTATAAATACATCGTGAAGCAACGCAACAATTGCGCCCATGGCATATTTGAGCTGTAAAATCCAAAATAATATCAACGTAACAATTAAGGCTGCTGTAATCAGAACGACCATACTTACATTAAAGACAGACAGAAAATAGACCGCCGTCATTAAAGAACCGGCTGTAACACCTGATAACATCCATTTTAACTCGAACCTGCCCGAAATATATATGGTGATAAATAAAAGGGAATAAAAAATGGCTAAAAGTGCTTTTTTCCTTAAATCTTCACCTACCTGAGGGCCAACCATTTCCACTCTTCGCATTTCAGGAGCAATTCCGGTTGATGTTTTAATCGCTTCTGATACGGATTGTGATAATCCTTTGTTGCTCATTTCCGAGTTGCTGGTTCGAATTAAAAATTCATGATCATGATCCTGTCCAAAATTTTGTACAGAAGCATCTTTAAAGCCAATATTGGCTAAACCTGTGCGTATCTTCCCAATAGGAACCTGTTGAGAGAATTTAATCTGGATTATTGTTCCGCCAACAAAATCGATTCCATAGTTAGGACCTTTATGAATAATAAGAGATCCAATACTTAAGAGAATAAGGAGTATTGATAAAAAAAGTCCAAATTTTTGTTTGCCGATAAAATTGATATTAATATCAGGCTTGATAAGCTGCATTCTTTATTTCCTTTATATACTTAGTTTTGACGATACTTTATTCTTAAGAACAAATTCAAAAATACTTTTTGAAAGAACAAGTGCAGTAAAAAGACTTGCAATAATACCAAGGCAAAGAGTAACGGCAAAGCCTTTAATCGGGCCTGTACCAAACTGGTAAAGAACCAGGGCTGCAATAAAGGTGGTCACGTTGGCATCAAGTATCGTTAAGGTTGCTCTGTCAAATCCGGCATGAACGGAGGCCAGGGCAGTTTTTCCGGATCTTAGCTCTTCTCTGATTCTTTCATAAATAATAACATTGGCATCAACAGCCATACCGATGGTAAGAATAATACCTGCAATTCCCGGCAAAGTTAAAGTCGCCTGGAATGCGGCAAGTCCTCCACCGATAAGAATAATATTAATAATTAATGCAAGATCGGCAATCAAACCGGAACTTTTATAATATATAACCATGAACAGGATCACAAGAAGTCCGCCAACTATCATTGAAATAAGGCCCATACGGATGGAATCAGCACCAAGTGTCGGCCCGACTGTGCGTTCTTCGATGATTTTGACAGGCGCAGGCAAAGAACCTGCTCTCAGAGCAATGGCAAGGTCCTTTGCTTCATGTAAAGTAAAATTACCGGTTATTCTTGCTTTTCCACCGGCTATCCTGTCTTGAATGACCGGTGCTGAATAAACCGATTTATCAAGTACGATGGCAAGGCGTTTATGAATATTTTCCCCGGTGATACGGTCAAAAATCCTGGCACCTTTTCGATTAAACTCAATGCCGACCTGGGGTTGTTGAAATTGGTCAAACTCAACTCTTGCATCAGTTAAAAGGCTGCCGTCCAGAAGAACTCTTTTTTTGATTAAAAAAGCAATTTTATTGGATGTTCCCGAGCTTGGATTATATTTAGTCTGAAAGAGTATCTCATCTCCCACAGGTGGAGTGCCGTTGATGGCTGAATCGACATCAGCGTCATCATCAACAAGCTGAAAAGTCAATTGGGCCGTTTTCCCGATTAGGTCTTTTGCCCTTTCAGGGTCCTTGATGCCGGGAAGCTGCAGCAGGATTCTGTTCCCGCCCTGTATCCTGATATCAGGCTCACTTACACCAAACTCATCAATCCTGTTGCGGATGGTTTCAAGTGCCTGTTCAGTGGCCATCTTTTTAATTCGGTCCGTCTCTTCTTCCGGCAGGGCTAGTTTGTAGGTGATGATATTATTATCCGTTTGAGGTTTTTGGGTGATCAGGTTTTCAAAATTTTTTGAAAGGAGAGTCTCAAATCCGGATTTATTTTTATCGCCTTGAAATTTTGCAAGAATGGAATTGTCCTTAAGACGTGAGATACCAAGATGCTTCACACCATCTTTTCTAAGCTGTTTTTTAATTTCCTGTATGGTCCTTTCAATCTCTGCTTCAACTGCTTTTATATTTTGAACTTCAAGTACAAGGTGCATTCCCCCCTGAAGATCCAGTCCCAAATTGATTTTTTTATGGGGCCAGCAATTAAAGAATGTAGGAAGCAAACAAACAATGGCTGCTAAAACAACACCTGAAATTAGTACAGTTTTAAAGGTAAACGGTTTCAATCTAGTTACTCCTAATGGATTTATTTTTTCTTTTTATCTTCTTTTTGAACAGCTTCAGCATCAGAAATTATGGCTGCAACATTACCCCGGGAAATTTTAATTTTCACCTTTTCAGCTATTTCAAGACCAATGGTTGTATCATCTAAACTTATAATGGTTCCATAGATACCACCGGATGTAACAATTCTAATCCCTTTTTTTAGATCAGATATCATTTGTCTATGGTCCTTTGCTTTTTTCTGCTGGGGTCTGATCAAAAGAAAATAGAAAATTGCAAATAAAATAATAATGGGTAAAAAGCCTGCTATTCCACCGGCCTGTCCAGCACCGCCGCCTTGTCCCATTGCATATGCTGTACTAATCAAAATAAATCCTCCTTAAAATAAATAAA
>JAGLNZ010000530.1 GCA_023139225.1 Desulfobacula sp.
TGATCGGCCGACCCGGATTTGTTTCATCAACCTGATTCACCTTGACTTTATATTCTTTTAACAGGTTGTTTATATCATCTTCACACCCACGAGGCAGAGCCAAATAATCATCAAAATCCTCATAGCAGGCAATAACCGGTGGCTTATTAAAAGTGGACATTCTCATTGCCTGACTTTTATAAAAAGCCGGATTTTTAAAAGCCGCAAACCGTTGCAGAATATTCAATGCCTTTTGAGTTAAACCGGATTTTTTAACATACAGCATCTCGGATTTGGTGATTTCTATAGTTTTAGGGAAATCTTGAAGTCGCAGCGTTGTGGCCTTTTTTACCCACGGTTTATTAACACTTACCTCTTCATTTTTCAGCACTCCCAACTCATTTCCCTTACAGAGCTTTGTTGCGAAAGAAGTCAATTCTTTTTCTGTCAATTTTTGAATACCATATAAAAATTTCCACTGATCCTTATAAGGTTCAAACTTTTTATCAACAAAAAGAGTGTTCCCTTTTTCCCTTGGCAACTTCTGAAGCGGTAATGCAATCAGATTTCCAAAACCTCCTTTGGGCATTGTATCCTGATTAGGAAATAATCTGTCATAGGATTTAAATGAAATCTTATGTCTTTTCTCCATTGAATATGTCAGCAACGCCGTTCCAAATTTCCTCGCCAATGAAGCAGATATATTATCCTTAAAGAAAAACCAGACATGACCGCCATTACCAGATTGGGATCGTTCAACTGCAATAGGAATTCCAAATTGCGTGCATGTATCTCTTATGACTAGAATATCTTTTTCCCAACCTTCTTTATCAAAATCAATGGCCAGAAAATAACAGGTTTCATCAAGAGTCATAGGATAAATCCCGACTACTATGCCTCCTTGAAGATGTCTTTCAATAATTGATTCATTTAATGCAGAATATGATTTATGGTCGCATTTGGAACATTTTATTCTGGGTTTATTGCATACCCCAGACGTCCACTCATTCAAGCATACCGGGCTATATCCGGATTTCCCCTTTTTATTTTGCCATCTTTTAGCATATACATCGCTCCGACCCTTAAACAGGGACATGAAAAATGCTATTTTATCTTCCTTTGCGGAATAGTGATTAATTGCTTTACCACGAATGGAATTGTTTTCTATAAGCCCTTCTTTAAACCGGTTATCAGGGTCGATTTCACTCGGTTCTTGGAATAACAATTCTTGAATTGGAAATATTTTGGGATGGGGTTTAAAAACATCAGATTCGGTTTCTAATTTTTCTATTTTTGCTTTCAGACATCTATTCTCTTCAAGCAGATTCTGATATTTTTTATATAATTCGTCATATTTAAAAGTATTCATGCCTTCACATCATACGGCAAAATCACATGATATATTGTAAAATCATTTTCAATATTCATGTGGATGGTTTCATAACACGCTTGATCCTTTTCTCTCAGCAGGGATGATATTCTGAGTTTCACAGGTTGCTTTATTCTAAGAAAATCTTCATATGTCTTCAAGGCTTTATTGATGGCAGCTATGGCTTTTTGAACATTATTATCCATTACATAACCAATCATTCCCCCACAATCGCTGCCGCCGTCATATTGCCCGGAAAGAAAACAGCCCATGCCATTTCTCCCAACATATTCACCAGCTTGACTGGAGTATTTCCCATTACGAATTACATTTAACCGTTTGCACTCAAAGGCAAAAAAGACCCTTGGAAGTCTGCCATGCATGACACGGATGTCAAGCTCACCAGCTTCAGTATCTTTTTCTGGGTCCAGAAGCTTAACATTTGCATCAAAAATGAAGGGGCGTGAACGATTTTCTGGACAAGATTGAAGATAGGCTACGAAGGGTTTTGTAATTCTGTTTTCTAATGGATTTCGAGTTGTTCTGGAAAAATTATTCCATTCTTTAAAAATTATGCGAACTAACCACGGCAAACGACTTGGTGGAAAGGTATCAGCAAAAGGACCCAAATTCCCAATTATGTTCATGTATTCCTCTTCGGGGAGGTGACAATCAAATCAAAAAGATCCTGCGCATCATTTAAAGCCGCTGTTCGGGTCCATTTGCCAAGCATATCCGGTTTTAAAATATGAATCCTTTCATTTTCTACAAAAACAATTCCTCTTAAATAAACAAGACTATCTTTTTCTCTTATTGATGCATCTGAAATCCTTTTAAAGGCATTGATAATTTCTTTGCTTTCAGAGTCAACCTCAACGCTATTTTTTTTGGTTTTTGTTTTGCAAAGAGTGATTAATACCTGGCCCAATGTTTTAAACTTAGTCGATTCTGCGCAGAAAGAAAAAGGTGGCTGATCAGGTTGCCATGCTTCCAGTATCCAGTTATTGAGTGTGTTACACAACCATTGCGAGTATTGTAAACGATCGCTTTCGGTAGTTTCCTGTAAGGTTTTAATGAGTTTGTCATAGTGTTCGGGTGTTGCACTCTTTTCATAAATTTCACACGTATCCTCGACCAAGGCAATCTCTTCTTTGGTAAGCCCAAAATATTCATATACAAACGGTTCCAAGCCTTGTGACAACTCTTCGGATTTTCTCTGCCGGTATTCATCAAACGTATCGCCGTGAAGCTTAATGCCATGTTGAAAATCTTCATACTCATGATAGTGTTCTTCCAGGTCTTTTTTGAACGCCTTTACTTTTAGAGCAACTCTTTTCACAACCTGCTGTGCTTTCTTTTTATTCATTCCCATATCTTCAGGTTTGGGGAACGGGAGCTTTAGCAATTCATGCAGTAACACTCGAGGCCTTTCTGTCCCCCAGCTGCCGGATGTATGGTACTGGAAATAAGAGGCCAGCCTAGACTGGGCATATACCGACAGGAAGATAAGAAGATCTTTATCTTTGCCTGGCCCGGATATCCCTGTCACAGAGCTTTGATAAAACACAAAAAAATCAGAAAACAAAACACGATTAAACCCTTCATTGATTAACACCAGTGGTGGTTCGAAAACACATCGGTCTGCGTTGCGATGGAACCCTGCCAAAGAAGCCTGGCGCTCTGAATCAGGTAGGTTCTTACCTTTATATTGTACCGTTTCAAGTTTTTCTTTAAGGGTAATGCAATCACTTGATAATGCGGTAAATTTTACTTTTTTATTTTTTGCTTCGATAAACGGATCATCAAGACTTCCAGGTATTGGCTTGGGATCACCATATGTTGTAGGCGCACGATCAAAGCCTGCCTGATACCAGACTTTAAAGCCCTTACCTTCTTTCCAGGGCTTATTTGACTTTGGTGGACCGGCGAGCTGGCTAAGAGGTGATAAGTTTTGCAAATAATTAATCAGTCGCCAATCACAAGGTGATCCTGAATAACGGCTTTTCCATAAAATAGAAGCTTGTCTTGTCTCTGTTGCATCAATTACATCTTTTAAACGGATGATCACACGATCATCAGGAGTCACCGGAATTTTACCGACCACCGGGTCTTGTCCCAGGTATTTTGGGACTATATATTCAATTTCATTGGAATCTAAATCTGGTTTTTTTGGGTTAAAATATGCAATAAAGCATGGTTTTTTTGCATGTTCGAATAGTAAGCGCCTATAGTCAGCCAGATGAATTATTTTGTCTACACTAGCTCTTTTGAACCACTCTTTTTGAAAAATATCTGTTTTATTAAGCAGTACTCCTGATGGCAGAACCATACAGCAATTGCCGGATTTTCCAAGATGAAGCAGTGCTTTCCACATAAAAGTATGAGCAACTTGATTTGAAGGGAAAAAAACACTTTTACGATATGTTTTTTTCCCAGAAAGCTCTGGATCACAAAGCAATGAATTGTATTTTTCATCTTCTATCCACTTCAGGAGAACTTCATCAGGCTTTGAGTTTCTTCCGGGCCAAGGGGGATTACCAATAATGATATCAAAGTTGTTTTGAATGGGGAGGTCATGCTGAAAGAAATTACCCTGAAAAATACTGGCATTTTTAATGTTTTGCCATTGTTGATCTTCATATGCGAGAAGTTTTGGCAGTATTTTCCCGTTTCTATTTTGAAGCGTTTGTAAATAGCGGGGTTTGAATTGATCCAAAAATGCGATGTAAAGACTGAAGCAGGTGATACGGCAGGCAGTCGGGTTCACATCAATCCCGTATAAGTTTTTCTTTAATATTTTTTTTAGTTCATTAATTTTGGATTTTTCATCTAAGGTTTTATTTCGTCCATAACATTCATCAGCCATTCGATTGAATAATGTTACAAGAAAAATACCAGACCCACAGGAAGGATCTAAAAAAGTTTTATCCAACAATGTTGAAAAACCGGAAACTGCCTCATCAACAACCATCTCGGCTAAATAACGAGGGGTATAGAAGGCACCTTTGGATTTTTTATCATCCGGGTTTTCAATCTCAAGCAGGGATTCATATATGGCACTGATGGTTTCAACAGGTATGACAGAAAAATCATAGGCCCAAAACCCCAATACCATTTGACTCGAACCCATCTTTTGACCTTGAAGGAATTTTTGCAAAAGAATAAAATCCTGTTCTGTCAGCATCGAGAGTTCCGAGGCAAAATCCTCTTCAAACATGCTTCCGTTAAAGTCTTTTTTTAATGATGCAAAGAGAATCGTCAGGCATTGTCGAATTTTTGAAATGGACTTTTGTTCAAATAAATCCAACAAAGATTTTATTTTTTGTTCTGAAATAATAGGGTAATCATTCAGTGAGATTATTTCTCGGTCTATCAGGTAACATGTAAAAATAAGGCGCCCCACAAATGAATTGATTTTTCTTCTATATTCAACGATATTTTCATGGGCCAATTGATCACTTAAACCCTTTAATTGATCGATCAAATAGTGATCAACTGTTCCTTTAGGGTTAAATTTTTCCGGGCGAGACCGATAATACTCTCCTGTTGTAATTCGCTCAAACAACTTATAATTTTCAAGTGTATCTGCAACCCTGTTCAGCTTTTTGATAAACGCTTCATGTTCTTCAATGGGCTTTTCAATATCGTCATCCGGTTTGACCATGCCTGAAAATATATAAATCTTTTGAGGGTCTTGGAGGATAAGAATTGTAGCTATGGACTGATTCCAAAATTTTTTGTGCAATTGGTTTATTTGAGAACGATTCAGAGAAGAAGTGAAATTTTTTAAATATACGGTTGGCTTTTCTTCTATGCAAAAGATGCCGTCAAGTGCCATTGACTGAAAAGCTCTTCGCATATAGTGGGCTTGCCCGTCACGCGCATATTTATCAACATCTTCTATTGAGCTGAAATATTCCTTTTCAGGTATGGATTTCAATCCGAAAATTTCAGCTGACAATAATCTGTTCATGCATTAATCTTTCTTGTTAACAAACCAGCCAGTTTACCTGCAATCCTTATATGACTATTGTCGAGTTTTGGTATTACAATATTGGAAAACTCCGGGTTCTCACTTCGTAATTCAACTCGGTCAGTATATTTAAAAAATCTTTTTAGAGTTGCTTCATCTTCAAGAATCACAGCAGCAACCTCTCCATTTTCAACGATGCTCTGATGCCTGATAATAGCTATATCACCTGTATTAATTCCGATATTTTTCATACTGTCGCCTGTAACATGCAAAGCAAAATAGTGGCCTGAGCTTAAAAAATCAGTTGGTATTTTTAAATAATCTTCTGTTTCCTGGTTGGCTAATATGGGTGCTCCGGCTGCAATCTTTCCAATAATCGGGATCTGGTCATGACAGGATCGTTGTTCCGGTCTTATTATATCGTTTAATACCTTAAGAACCTGAATTCCGCGCGATTTACCTGGATGTACTTTGATATATCCTTTATTTGCGATTAAACGAAGATGATCTCGAACAGTATTTATACTTTTATAATTAAAATTCACAGCAATTTCATCTAAAGTCGGTGGGATACCTTCTTTGACCATATGTGTTGTAATAAAAGAAAAAACGTTTTTCTGTATCGATGTTAACCCTTCCATAAAATTCATATACTGTAATTATATACAGTATGCAAGAAAAAAAATCTTATAAGTTTTTAAGGACTTCTTCCACCTTGTCTTCCAGCTCATCCTTATCAATGGGTTTCACACAGTATTCACTGGCACCTAAGCTTAAACACTCCCTTGCAGTCTCAATGGTAGGATAGCCTGTCAGCATGATCACCCTGATTGACGGCGACCTTTTTTTCAATTCTTCAAGGACCTCAACACCGCTCATCTTTTTTAACTTGATATCCAGGATAGCCAGGTCAACTTCATTGGATTCCACAAACTTTATGGCTTCTTCTTCTTCCGTAAAAG
>JAGLNZ010000531.1 GCA_023139225.1 Desulfobacula sp.
AATCTGGTTAATGGGAAACTGCTGGAGATAGGAAAGTGAAGAATAACCGGTTCCAAAATCATCAATCACCAGAAAAAAACCAAGATCTCTGAGTTTGTCAAGCTTTTGTACAGCCGAACAGGTATGCTCCATTAAAAGGGATTCAGTAAATTCAAGTTTGATATCTGATGGAGAAAGCCGGTGTTTTTTTGTTGTTTCGTACAGATGCTCCACAAAATTATTTTGTGAAAATTGTTTGATGGAAATATTGATACTCACGGTCAGATTTTTGGAAAAGGTCTGTTGCCAGGAGGCAAGCTGTTGGCATGCCGTTTGAATGATCCATTCTCCCATGGGCACCATGAGACCTGTTTCCTCAGCAATGGGAATGAAATTATCAGGAGAAACAATCCCCTGTTCCGGGTGGTTCCACCGGATCAGGGCCTCAAATCCCTCAAGCCTGCCTGTGGGCACCTGGACAATGGGTTGAAAATAAAGGACCAGTCTGTCTTGCTCTATTGCTTTTCTCAGCTCCTTTTCAATGGTGATTGAAGCCATCAGCTCTTCATGCATCTTGCGGGAAAAAATTTTAAACTGAGCTTTGCCCGCATCTTTGGCATTGTACATGGCAAGATCGGCATCCCTGAGCAGGAGGTTGGCGTTTCCATAGGATTTGGTATCAATGACAACACCGATGCTGGCTGATATATGAACTTCCTGTTTATCTATGATAAAGGTTGATTCGGCTGCCTGGCAGATCCGTGAGGCAATGGCATTTACCTCAGCCTGGCCTTTAATGTCAGACAGCAGGATGGCAAATTCATCCCCGCCCAGCCGGGCAAGGGTGTCATCGGCTCTGAGACACCCTTGAACTTTTGCAGATACTGCTTTTAATAATTCATCGCCTGCCTGGTGTCCCAGGCTGTCATTAATGCTTTTAAACCGGTCCAGATCAATGAGGAGGACAGCGAACCGGTAAATACTTGAGCTTTTTTGTTTTTCAATGGCAAAATCCAGCCGCTCACTAAAGAGCAGCCGGTTGGGAATACCGGTAAGAACGTCATGGTAGGCCTGGTGTTTGAGTTTGCCCTCAAATAATTTTCTCTGGGAAATATTTTCATAAAAGACAAACACGCCCTGGATACTATTGTTGATTTTAACGGGATAGGCCAGGGCCGATACATGGATTTTAAAGCCTTTTTTATGAAAGCACCGGGTTTCCACGGACACGGTTTTGCCTTTCAGGGCTTCTTGAACAAGGCTGCTGTGCTCGTCTTTGCAGTCGCCTGCCACGGAAAATCCCGAAATTTTTTTATTAACAATCTCCTCGATATCATACCCTACCAGTTTTGAAAAACTCTTGTTGGTACTGATGATTTTATTGTCCGGTCCCACCAGGATGATTCCGTGGGGAGAGTTCATAAAAAGTTCCCTGAAATAAATATGGTTTTTATGGGCAGATGCCTCAAAGTCCTTAAGGTCTTCAGCAGCCTTTGACAATTTGTGTCTTTTATCCTCAAGCTGTTTCAAGGAGGTTTCAACCTGGGTGGTCTTTTTTTCAACCAGCACAGCCAATTGATCCTTGTACCGTTTAAGTTCTATCTGGCATTTTATCCGCGCCAGGGTGACACAAGGATTCACAGGTTTTCGGATATAGTCCACAGCACCGATTTGAAATCCAAAGGCTTCATCTTCTTCCTCGATTTTTGCTGTTACAAAGATAACAGGAATTTGTCTTGTCTTTTCATTGGCTTTCAGACGCCTTGTCACTTCATATCCGTCCATTTCCGGCATCATGATATCCAGAAGGATCAGATCCGGTGGCGTGCCTGACTCGACAATGTCCAGAGCCATGGCTCCGTTGAGCGCCACGCTGATATCATAGTCGGACATGAGGATGGCACCCATAACATCAATATTGGCCGGGGTGTCGTCCACAATGAGAATCCGTTTTTTTTCTTGTTGTAAGGTTTCCATAGGGTATTTTTTTGCATTACCTTAAAGTTTTTGGTTAATTGGGTACCAGTGCCCTAAGCTTTGTTTTAAGGCTCCCAAAGGTCTGGGCGGCCGTCTTAAAATCAAATCGCTTGATCTGGATTTCAAGGGTCCGGGCTTCTGTCTTGAAAGGTGTGGATTGAAATTGTTTTGAAAATTGTTTTGAAAATTGTTTGGCTTTCAGGCTGTTTTGCTCAATCAAATCGCCCAGCTCTTCGACCATGACCAGCATTTCAGGGGTAATAACTGCATCAGTATCTTTATTTTTTTCAGCTTTATTTATTTTACCCCTGGTCTCAGACAAAAGATTCTCGGCGGTTTGAAGTATCTGTCTGAAGTTTGTTTCGCTTTCTGCCACTGCCGAGTCCAGCACGGAATCATGGGGATCAAAAGAGCTTTTCATGTCGAATATTGCCCTTTCCAGGGCAGCAAGGCCATGGCCAAAGTCAATGGCAGATATATTTTGGCTTACACCTTTGAGCTGGTGGATCAGGGCAGACAATTCCTTGTGCCTCTTTTTTTGGATCAATTGTCGTATATCCAAAAAAACATTTTTGTTATCCTGTGCAAATTCAATGATTAATTCTTTTAAAAGGGTGTGATTCCCCTGGATCCTTTCAAGGGCGGATTTTGTGTCAATGCCGGGCAGATCCGTTAAGATATGGTCATTGGCCGAGCCTGTTTGATCAACGGTTGCTATATTGGGCCAAAGCTTTTTTTTCAGGCATCCTGAGAGGGTTTCAAACAGTATGCCGGCATCCACAGGCTTGGTGATATAAGCATCCATGCCAGCATCAAATCCCTTTTGCCGGTCTTCTTCCATGGCATTTGC
>JAGLNZ010000532.1 GCA_023139225.1 Desulfobacula sp.
TTTGACGATTCTTCAAATTCCACCTGGATGGATTCCATACTTTCTCCCCCAAACCATATGATATTTAAATTTATATTTAACTGATATAAATAATCTTAACAAAAGACAGCAGATGATGTAAAACAATTTTAAACAATGAAAAAAGAATTAGAAAAGCATATCAAAAAAAAGATTGTCCTGGATACCTTTTCATCCTGGATTTATATTGGCCTGCTTGAAAAGGTCACGGACAATTGTGCCATTTTGTCGGAAGCAGATGTCCATGACGGTACTGATACTTCCACATCAAAAGAACTCTATCTGTTTGAGAGTAAAACCACGGGTATAAAATCCAACCGGAATTTTGTATATGTCAATTTGGACTATGTAATAAGCTTCTCGTTATTTGATGACATCAAAGAATTTTAGTACTCCGTTTTAACGGACAAGCTGATCAGGAAACAATCTTTCGGGCAAATTCAATGGCCTGCTGTTGAACCGAATCATTGAGCTTGTCAGGACTTGTGCATGAGCCAATATAAAGTTCACCGCTATTGATAGCCCTGTGGGGATTCTGCATACGTCTGAAAGCTGTAAATACGCCTTCCGCATTGTCTTCATAAGGTCCTGCACCCGTGACCAGAAGGGCCTGCCGCTGTCCTTTAACAAGGGATGCATGGCCTGGCTGATGATAGTTTGTGTACAGGCTGTAAGTCCTGTCGATCACTGCCTTTATCTGGGCGGTAAAGCCCCAGAAATATAATGGGGAAGAAAAGATAACCAGTTGTGAACCGATCATCTTCCCCAGGATTTCAGGCACATCGTCCTTTTGAACACAACCAATAGTATCGGGTTTTTCCTTGCATTTGGCGCATCCCATACATCCGTTCAGATTTTTAGAATTCAAGTAGATGGAATCAACTTCATGGCCCAGGGATACAAGTTCTTGTTCAACCCAGCCAAGGACCCTGGCCGTATTTCCTTTTTTCCTGGCACTGCCCTGCAATATAGTTATGTTCATTGTAACTCCCTGTATTCAATCTTAATTCTTTTTATCGTGCCCTTTGGCCGGCTTCTTTCATCTGCTTGAGATTGGAAGAAGAAAGCCAGCCGGAATTACCCCTTCTTCTCCTGACCTTTTGCAACTTTTTGTGGACAACTGCCGGTGCCGGTGCTGAAACAGCCGCAGGCATCCGAATCCCGGATTTTGTTACCGGAATCCGCAGTTTCAAAAGACGCTCAATCCCGACCAGAAGCTGCTGCTCTTCCCGGCTTACCAGGGAATGGGCGATACCATTGGCACCGGCACGGCCGGTACGGCCGATCCTGTGTATATAATCTTCCGGAACATGGGGAAGGTCAAAATTGACCACATGGGGAAGCTGCTGAATATCCAGGCCACGGGCAGCGATATCTGTTGCTACCAGGGTCTTAACAGCTCCGCTTTTAAAATCGGCAAGCGCCCGTGTCCGGGTGGCCTGGCTTTTATTACCGTGGATCGCAGCCGCACTGACTCCGTCACTCAAGAGCTGTTTAGTCAGTTTATTGGCCCTGTGCTTGGTCCGGGTAAACACCAGAGCTCGACTCCACTTGCCGTCCCGGATCAGGCTCGACAGCAGGAATCGCTTGTCTGCCTGGGACACCTGGTACACTCTCTGGGTCACCCCTTGAGCTGCCGTGTTCCGCTGTGATACTTCAATCAGGGCCGGGCTTTTCAGCAATCCGTCGGCCAGCCGTTTGATCTCATTTGAATAAGTGGCGGAAAAAAGCATATTCTGACGGTTTGCGGGAAGAAGCTTAATCACCTTTCGAATATCATGGATAAA
>JAGLNZ010000533.1 GCA_023139225.1 Desulfobacula sp.
AAGCCCATGTCCAGCATCCGGTCAGCCTCATCCAGAACCAAAACCTCGATCCGGGATAAATCCAGCGTTTTCCGGCCCAAATGGTCCAGCAGCCTTCCGGGCGTAGCCACCAGGATATCCACACCGCGTTTCAGTTTTCCAATCTGGGGATTAATACTCACCCCTCCAAAAATCACAGCAATGCGAAGACTAAGATGCCTGCCGTATGTTTCAAAACTTTCGCCCACCTGGGCGGCAAGCTCTCGGGTGGGTGCCAGGATAAGAGCGCGCGGCCGGCGGACCTTATTTAGTGATTCGCTCAGTCGCTGGAGAATCGGCAACGCAAAGGCTGCTGTTTTTCCGGTACCGGTTTGGGCACCGGCAAGAATATCCCTGCCTTGGAAAACCACGGGAATAGCCCGGGCCTGAATAGGTGTGGGAATAGTGTAACCCTGTGCCTCAACAGCACGGAGCAGATCGGTCCGAAGACCAAGTTTTTTAAATGACATATATATATTACTCCTGTCAAAGCCCACCCCATGTCACAGGGGCCGATCTAGGCGGAGATGATAAATTTGTAAGGATTGAGTCAAACAAGAAAGGCATCAACCACAACACTCAGGTACCGACCGGATGGTACTGCTAAAAAAAGGCAGTATACCATAAATTTTTATAAATACAAGCCCAAAATCATGTATTTATAAACAAACCACTAAAACAGGACATTTCCGGCACCCTGACAATTTCTTTTAAAAATCAATCCAGGGCTTTCTGGATTATCATTACACCAGAGAGCGATAGAACCATTCCAAGAATAAATAAAAAACCCAGGTCCTGATGACCCGGCAGAATTCCCGCTGCTGCCGCCCCTGCCACAAGAAGTGTGGTTGCAGGGGGCTGGGCATTGGTTGTAATTGCCACCTGGACCGGTGTGAGATGCTGCAAAAGGATATTCCACAATATCATCATCACTGTGCTTGTAATCACAATCATATATCCGAGTCCAAACCATCCGGCTGGAGAAACAATGGAAAAATCAAAGGCCCTCATTGATCCGGCCGCCACAGGCAGCATGACGAGAACGCCTAAAATCAGGCTCCAGGCTGTGACGGTCAGCGCATTCTTTTTCCTGCAGATATCACTGGCCAGAACCGTATACAATACCCAGCAGAAAACAGCACCGATCAGCCAGAGATCACCGGTTCTCAGCTCGCTGACCTGAGCCCCGGATTCCCACGGCCTTAAAACAATCATCACCCCAAAAAATGCAATAAAAACGCCTGAAAGTTTTTGAACGGAAGGTATTTTCCCGGCCCTGATACTTGAAAGCAGAAGCACGCCAAGGGGGGTCATGGCATATAGAAGAGCGGAGTGCCCCGGAACAGTAAGCTCAAGACCTTTTAAAAAACAATATTGATTCAAGGGGACCAGCAGCACGCCCAGCCCCAGGAGTCCAAACCATTCCCTTAAGGTAAAATCAGGTTTGGGGATTTTCCATCCAGTGAATATAAGAAAAATCACAGCAGACCCCAGGCCCCGGGAAACGGTTAAGACCATGGGGTTTGCAAAGCTTGTGGCAGCGGCCTTGCTGAAAATAAATGTACCGGCTGCAAAAAGGACATGAAGAACCATGAACAGGTAAAGACGATTTTTAGACTTAATAGATTTTTGCTTCAATGAAAATTCCTTTTTTCAAGAGTTTGTTCAGGCTATCTGACGGCAGTGGGTCTCTTTGGTAAAAAACAGGAGCAGTACAGATAAAATAATCCATCCCATCATGGGGATAAAACCATACTCATAGGCATCAAGGGAATAGACCCTTACCCCGCCGGCCATCTGACCTGTCCAATTGATGTCCAGTATCCGGCCCACAACCGGCTGGAGCAACATGGGACCCATCATCACCCCCATGTT
>JAGLNZ010000534.1 GCA_023139225.1 Desulfobacula sp.
AACGGTAATAAACAACCAATGGTATCCCTTTTAAAAAGTGATTTTTTGATTACATCAACAAGATCGAGTGCATCTGAATAATATGGATGATCAGGATATTGAAATAAAAATATTTCAAGTACTTCCCTGGATTTAACAGCATTGTTTTCCAGGGCATAGTTCAAACCAAGCCAATATAGCAACAAGGAGCTTGGAATCTGAATATTCTTTATATTAATGAATTGTTCTATATCTTTTGTCGGTGTTTTTGAAAGAACCGATTCAACGTTTAAAATAAGGTCTGTTTTTTCATCCTCATCTGCTTGAGAAAACGCCTGATTATAAATAAACAAGGCGTCCTGGTAATTGCCCTGTAGAGAAAACTTTTGGGCTTCGGCAGATAAAATTTCTATGATTGAAAGTTTTGGCGTATCGTCTTCTATCTTTTCTTTTTCAGTTTCAGGCGCCTCTTTAATTAGCCCCTTGTCTTTTTCAACAGGTGGTTTTACCGGCAACTGCGTACAGGAAGCAAGACACAAGATAACGATAAAAATCATCAGGTATTTATAGTGTAAAAATTTTGGATATTTTGATTTCATTTATTTTTAATATTCTTCCTTATTGTTTTGAACATGGACTATATGTAAAATCAAAACTTATGTCAAAAATTCTTTTATCAATTTTTCAGCAAGATCAAACTGCGAAGGCATAAGCCACTGAATCTCTTTATCTTTATGAAACCATGTAAACTGTCGTTTGGCATATCTTCTTGTGTCCCGTTTTAACAGCCTGACGGCTTCGTTCCAGTCAATTTCATTGTTGATGAACATTGCCATATGTTTATATCCAATAGACTGCATGGGCTTTAAGTCAAACTTATACCCTTTTTTAACCAGGGTTGTTACTTCGTTGAGCAATCCCTGATGAAGCATGATATCCACTCTTTTGTTAATACGGTCGTATAATTTTTCCCTATCCATGCAAAGTCCTATTTTAATATTGGTGTACCTTAAGTTATCAAAATTATGGCTTCTTTGCCGGTCGGAAATTCTTTTGCCCGTTGTCTGATAAACTTCCAAGGCTCTGATTACTCTGAAAGAATCATTGGGGTGTATCTTTTTTGCAGCTTTAGGATCACATTTTTCAAGCCTGTGATAAAGGCTGATAATTCCCTTTTCTTTCATTTCCCTGTTCAATTTTGACAACGTTTTTTCGCAGATGGGTTTTGCCCGGAATAAACCATGTAAAAGAGCCTTGATATAAAGACCTGTCCCTCCTGCTACAACAGGAATCTTACCACGGTCGGTAATATCCTTGATGGCCTTATCGGCATTTTTTACATACAAACCGGCATCAAAATCATCTTTTGGGTCAATAAAATCAACAAGATGGTGAGGTACCAGTTTTAATTCATCAGGATCAGGTTTGGCAGTACCGACATCCAAATACTTGTAGATTTGCATGGAATCAGCGCCGATGATTTCTCCGTTAAAATGCCGGGCAACCTTGATGGCAAATGAAGTTTTACCAATTCCTGTGGGACCGCAAATGACAATAATTCTCTTCATAAACAATATTTATATTCGTTCAATAATTGTTGACAACCTTTGTTTGATAGCTCTATAACATAATATTTTGATTTAGAAAATATAAGCTTTAGTATGATTATAAATGATTTATTATGATCAAATGATATGATTTTATACTAAAAACAGGAGAAAGTTAATATGAGTAATAAACAAACCGGATCGGTAGTGGTGATTGGTGGCGGTATTTCCGGCATGCTTTCAGCTCTTGATCTGGCAAATTCCGGGTATTATGTCTATTTGGTGGAAAAAAGTCCATCCATCGGTGGTGTAATGTCACAGCTTGACAAGACTTTTCCAACAAATGACTGTGCAATGTGAATTATCTCACCCACACTGGTCGAGGTCGGCCGGCATTTAAATATTGAGCTAATCACTTACTCTGACATTGAATCCATTGAAGGATCTGCTGGAAACTTCAAGGTCAAGATCAAAAAACGGGCCCGAAGTATAAATACAGACCGCTGTACCGGATGCGGAGCCTGTGTTGAGGCCTGTCCTGTGACACAACAAATTACCGCAGCATAATGTACTTTTAAAGTCTGTTCATTATTAAGGAGAAATACAGATGAGTGAAGTTACAACTCAAAACAAAAATAATATAGTAGAAATTGATTATATGGAGCTTGACCAGATCATTGAAGATGAATTTGACGGTAACAGGGAGAATTTAATTATGATTCTCCAGGCAATCCAGCGCCGGTATAATTATCTTCCCAAACCAACACTTTTATACGTATCTGAAAAACTCGATATTCCTTATAGCAAAATATATGAGGTAGGCACCTTCTACAGCACATTCAGTCTTAAGCCAAGGGGCAGAAATATTGTTTCCGTATGTCTTGGAACTGCCTGCCATGTAAGAGGAGGTGGACGAATTCAAGAGCAAATTGAAGACTCCCTGGACATTAAAAACGGTGAAACAACCAATGACAAGAGATATACCCTTGAATCTGTTCGTTGCATAGGCTGTTGCAGCCTTGGACCGGTTATTAAAATCAACGAAGATATGCATGGTCGTATTAAGTCTGATGAAATTAACGCAGTTTTGAAAAAATACGAATAAATTACAAGAGGTATAAGTCATGAATATTCAGTCTGTAAAAGATCTGGAAATAATAAAAAAGGAGTACCGGCTAAATCTTAACTTTCCTGAAACGGTTAAGGTTAATATTGGAATGGCATCATGCGGCATTGCTGCAGGAGCTATGGATTCCTTTGTTACGGCAAAACAGGAGTTTTCACAAAACAAAGACATTGAGATATGCCAGACAGGATGTCTTGGGTATTGTGAAGTTGAGCCATTGGTTGAAATCATCTCCAAAGATAAACCCAGGATATTATATAAAAATGTAAGCAAGGATAAAATTATTGATATTATCAATGCATACATAAATAATGATTTTAACAATAAAAAAATCAAAAAATTGGTTCTGGGACAGATAAAAGATCCACGTTCTCTTCTTGAAGATGACATGGACAATCCCCAGGGAAATATTGAACCGATAGAGGAAATTGCTTTTCTTGAAGACATTCCTTTTTTTAAAGGCCAGGTTAAAATAGCCCTGAGAAATTGTGGATATATTGATCCTGACAGCATCGAAGAATACTTTGCCAAACAGGGATATATTGCTTTTTTAAATGCGCTTAAAGAAAACAAACCCCAGGATATAATTACCACAATTAAAAAATCAGGTTTGAGAGGTCGAGGCGGTGGTGGTTTCCCCACAGGTGTCAAGTGGGCCACCTGTGCAAAATTTGACGGAGACAGAGCCATTATATGCAATGCTGATGAAGGAGATCCAGGAGCTTACATGGATCGAAGTATTCTTGAAGGAGATCCCCATTCAATTATTGAGGGAATGCTCATTGCAGCCCTTGCCATTGGATCTTCTTTAGGGTTTATATATGTGAGGAATGAATATCCCCTGGCAGTAAAACGCCTGGTGAACGCAATAAAACAGGCCACAGCCTACGGTCTTTTAGGTGACAATATTGCAGGAAGCAATTTTTCATTTAAAATAAAGATATCAACCGGCGCAGGAGCCTTTGTGTGTGGTGAATCCACAGCACTCATGGCTTCCCTTGAAGGAAAAGTCGGTCGGCCCAAGGCAAAATATGTGCATACTGTTGAAAAAGGATTCCGTGATCAACCTTCAAATCTTAACAATGTTGAAACCTATGCTAATGTTCCGGCCATTCTCCTCAAAGGGGCCAACTGGTATGCAGGGTTTGGTACGGATAACAGTAAAGGAACCAAGGCCTTCAGTCTTGTTGGAAAAGTAAAGAATACCGGCTTAATTGAGGTTCCCATGGGCGTATCCTTAAAGGAAATTGTCTTTAATATGGGTCAGGGCGTGCCCGCGAAAAAAAAATTCAAAGCAGTCCAGACCGGCGGACCCTCAGGCGGGTGTATTCCTGAAAGTCTCATGGATACTCCTGTGGATTATCAACAGCTTGCCCAGGTAGGTTCCATAATGGGATCAGGCGGCATGATTGTCATGGATGAGAACAC
>JAGLNZ010000535.1 GCA_023139225.1 Desulfobacula sp.
ACAAAGGATGTGGATAAGGGCACTGGCCTTGGGCTGGCCACAGTTTACGGTATCGTTAAACAGAATAACGGGTTCATCAACGTTTACAGTGAACCGGGCAAAGGGACGACCATCAAGGTATACCTGTCCCGGCATAAGGACAAAGCTGTCGAGATCCGGAAAAAAAACACGACAGAAATCCCGTCAAGCCAGGGGGAGACAATCCTGGTGGTGGAAGATGATCCCGCAATCCTGAAAATAATGCAAAAAATTCTCGAAGGACTGGGTTACACCGTGTTAACCTCAAATGCACCTGAAAAGGTCATGGACATAGTCAAGAAATACACCGGCAATATTCACCTGCTCATCACCGATGTGATCATGCCCGAAATGAACGGACGTGATCTGGCAGAACAATTGCAATCCATTTGCCCGAACCTTAAATGCATGTTCATGTCCGGATACACGGCCAATGCCATCGTCCATCAGGGTGTTCTGGACAAAGGAATAAACTTTATTCAGAAACCGTTCTCCAGGAGAGAGCTGGCAGAAACCATCAGGAAAGCGCTGGACAAATAAAAATAGCGTATTTATTGAAGAATACTATATCCACAGTTGCCGGACATCTTATCCTCCCGGAATATTTTCAGGCATTTCAAAACCATTCCGGGTGGCAATATCCTGGAATTGTTCATACAGTTCAGCAATCATAGCAACGTAAAGTTTGTTGAGTTTTTCTTTGTCAAATATTTGTTCCCCTTTGAGAAGGGTTGTTACTTCATTGATATAATTTCTGTTTTCAAACCCTCTTTCAAGGCGGATATTTAAATCATCGAGTTGTTTGTTTTTCTGAACAATTGTTTTTTTATGGACTGCGGCTCTTTTTTTAAATTCCGTGTTAAGTGTGTACAGCTTTAGATTCTGTTCTTTAGCAAGTTCAAACAGCCTGTAGTTTTCCATGATCCGCTCATGTTGTTTAAGACCTTCTTTAATAGTTTCTATCAATATTTTGTTATCCCATGGTTTGGCAATATACCTGTGGATGGCCCCTTTATTCACGGCATCGGTAACAGCATCCACATCTGCATAGCCTGTAATGAGAAAACGGATGGTGTCCGGAGCAATTTCTTTGGCTTTTTCCAGAAAAACAGATCCCTCCATTCCCGGCATTCGCTGATCAGAAAGAATTAAAGAAAAGGGTTTGGAGGCAGTTTTTATTATATCAAGTGCTGCTTGACCGGATTTCATATAAACATATTTGGTACCAATGCTTTCCATCAGTCGGCATAGTACTCTTCCGATTTTTTCCTCATCATCAACGATTAATACAATATGGTCAAATTTCTTTCCCATTCAGCATCCCATAAAAATTTGTTATAACTAACAAGTATCACCCAATATTATTTTATAACTCAACTTTTGGAAGAATAAAAAGCCACCAATTACCCCTCAGTTAATGCCGGTGGACTACTTTTTAGCCCAAAACATGCAATTGCGTGACCCATTATCATTTCAAGCATCGCTTGTATTATCCATTTTGAAAAAATCGAAGAGATCATTAATGCAGATTATCATTATACAATGGGCTGAATCAAAAAATTTTAAAGGCGATTCTTCTAAAAGCTAACACTGGTAGCGGGTAGATTCGTAATATTCAATCCCATATTTATAGGAGCCTTTAGCGTTACCATTGGACGATGAATAAGGACTTGCCCATTTAACACTGCCACTATAACTTTTGTGTTTTTCAGGACCTG